>CALRZR010000009.1:0-67124 GCA_943372705.1 Opitutus sp. GAS368
CGCTACGGGAGGATAAAAAAGCGGCACGCTGGGAGGCGTGCCGCGGGAGGTGCGCGAGCGAAGGGGGGGCTCGGGCGGGGATTAGAACTTGTAGCTGACGCTGGCTTTCCAGTCGCGCGGGGTGCCGACCGTGACGGCACCGCGGCTGCCGGCGGCGAGGATGTATTCCTTGTTCAGCGCATTCAGGATCGTGAGACCGCCGGACCACTGGCCGCGTTGGTAGGTGACACCGACGTTCACGAGGGTGCGGCCTTCGACGAGGAAGGACGGTTGCACGGGGACGAAGGCGGGGCCGTTCGGGAGCGGGCGCGTGGTGGTGAAGCCGGAGGCGTTTTCGCCGGCGACGTCGCCTTTGTAGTCGAGACCGGCGTTGAAGCCGAGGCCGGCGAGGTCGCCGGTGGAGATGCGGTAGTCGGCGTAGAGCGCGTAGGAGCGGTCGGGCACGCCGCGGAGACGGACCTCGGTGACGGGCTGGCGGATCTTCACGTCGGAGATGTTGCCAATGATCGTGAGGCCCTTCGTGACGGAGTAGGTGGACTCAAATTCCCAGCCTTTCGAGGTGAGATCGAAGAGGAGGAATTGGGGCAGGCCGGCAGTCGACTGGCCGAGGGCCTGAAGGCGGAAGAACTCGGAGTTGGTGACAGAGGTGTTTTTCTGCGCGATGTCGAAGTAAGCGAAGGACGTGGTGAAGCGACCGTCGAAGAGGGAGGTCTTCACGCCGTATTCTTTCTGGCCGCCGGTCGCGAGTTTGAGGTTCGGATCGGTGACGCCCGCGTTGAGGGAGCCGGGCATCGTGCTGCCGGTGGTGTTGCGGCTGAAGAAGACGGACACCTCTTTGATGGGCTTTACGACAATGCCGAAGGAGGTGGCGTTGTTGGTGAGGTTGTAGGCCGGGGAGTTTGGGAACGCGGGGGCGATGCCGGTGCCGGTGTTGTCGGTGCGGGCAAGGGTGCCGAAGAAGCGCGAGACGCCGCCGGAGAGTTGGACGCGGTTTTGCCAGAGGCCGAGGGTCTCGTAGGCGAAGACTTGGAGGTCGTCTTGTTTGCCGGTGCGGTCGAGGCCGAGGCCGGCGGTGGTGAGGCCGGGGAGGATCGGCGGGTAAACGTATCCCGGATACGTGATGGAGCCGAGGTTGTTGGCGGGGACGGGCGGACGGGAGGCGGAGGCGGGCGTGCGCCAGCGGACCTTCGAGGTGTTGGCGGTGAAGCCGGCGATCGTCGTGGATTTGCCGATGGGCGTGTCGAACGCGATAGCGTAGTCGTTCTTCACATGGGCCTCGGTGTATTCGAGGTCGTTTTTGCCGACGTTGCGGAGATAGATCCACGTGGACGGATCGGTGACGGGAGCGGGCGTGCCGACGAGCGTGACACCGGGGGCGGCGTTGAAGGCGGCGGTGTTCCAATTGACGCCGGGTTCGTAGAGGCCGGTGAAGGGATTGCGGCTGCCGCCGCCGGCGTTGGAGAGACCGGCGCTGGTGCCGCCGATGTCGTAGCGGCGGATGTGGTCGCCCATAAAATAGAGGCGCGAGGTCACGTGATCGTTGAGGGTCGAGAGGAGCTCGGCGCTGGCGCGCTCGGTGGAGCGGTGGCGGGTGTCGGTGTCGTCGCCGAACTGCCAGTCGCGCGGGAGACCGCGGGGAATCTTGGCGTATTGGTTGAAGCCGACGCTGGGGTCGATGGGGAGACCGCCGAGGTTGGTCTCGCGGTTTTGCACGAAGTCGGCCTTGAGCGTGAGCTTGTGCGCGGGCGAGAGCTGATAGGAGAACGAGGGAGCGAGTTCGTAGCCGTTACGATACTGGCCCTTGATGTAATAGTCGGTGCGCCAGAGGGAATAGATGAGGCGCGCGGTGAGTTTGCCGTCCTTGGTGAGGACGCGGTTCATATCGAGATCGAGCGTGTTGCCCGAGTAGTGCGAGAAGCCGAGCGTGACCTTGTTGGCATCTTTGCCGAAGGGGGACTTGGTGATGGGGTTCATCACGCCGCCGGGGCTGCCGCCGGGGACGAGGATGGAGTTGGGCCCCTTGATGATTTCGAGGCGCTCGATGTTGGCGGTGGATTGCGTCATCGAGTAGCCGTCGGCGCCGGAGATCATGGTGCCGTCGATGAACTCGGCGGAGACTTGGAAACCGCGGATCGTGTAACGGTCGCCGCCAAAGGGCAGGGTGTTTTCCACGATCGGCGTGACATATTTCGCGGCGTCCAACATGCGGAGGGCGGCGGAGTCTTCGATGAACTCGCGCGGGACGACGGAGATGGTCTGCGGTATGTCCTGCACGGCCATGGCGACGCGGGAGGCGGAGAGAGCCTGGCCGGACTGATACCGGCCGCTGGGCTTTTCCGTAATGGTGAACTGCGGGAGTGCGATGGCTTCCTCCTTGGCGGCGGCGGCCGCGGCGGAGTTGGCGGGTTGAGCGGAGGCGAACGAGCCGAGGCCGAGCAGGACGGCACCGGCGGCCGCGTAGAACGCGGTGGGTTTGGTTGGGTTTTTCATGGTGAGAATAGGGAGCGTGTGGAGCGGGGAGCGGGAAAGGCGTGAGGAGCGCCGGACGGAATAACGGTGGTCGGGCGCGGGAGGTGGGGGTGCGCTCGACGCAGGGGTCTTGAAACGCAGCACGGGCCGAAGCGTAAAGCGACGAAAGCGCTCGCGTTGTTATACAAAGCGCTCACGCGGGGCGCACGCGTGCGAGTGCGGCCTTGCGCGCACGGCGGGCGGACGCAAGGGTGCGGAGGCCGCGTTTTTTCACGCGGTTGAATCGCGCCCCTTCCCCTCTCTTTCCCCATGATGAACGCACTCCATCGCCTCGCCCTGCTCGCCGGTCTTACGCTCGCCGTAAGCGGATTTGCCCAAGAAAACGCCGCAAAGAAATCGGCCTCTGCGCCCAAGGCCGCGACCAAAGCCGCGGCCGAGGTTCCGCTCCAATGGCACGACGTGACCACGTGGGGCGTGGAGGGCCGCGCGTGGACGGACACGGAGCGCAAGCGGTGGTTTGACCGCATGCCGGCGGTGGCCGACGGCAAGGTGACGGCGGCGGTGTGGAATCTGAGCCGCGACAGCGCGGGGATGACGGTGCGCTTCAAGACGGACGCAGCGATGATCTGGGCAGACTACACGCTCCTCAAAGAACGGTTGAACGGCGCGAACATGACACCGATCGGCGCGAGCGGACTCGATCTCTACGCGCGCGATGAAAAAGGAAAATGGCGCTGGGTGGGCGTGACGCGGCCGGACAAGAAGACGGTGAAACAGGAAATCATTGGCGGTCTCGCGCCGGGGCTGCGCGAATACGCGGTCTATCTGCCGCTCTACAACGGCGTGGAAAATCTGGCGATCGGCGTGCCGCCGGAGGCGAAGTTCGAGACGCTCGCTCCGCGGACAGACAAGCCGATCGTGTTTTACGGCACCTCGATCACGCACGGAGCGAGTGCGTCGCGGCCGGGCATGGTGCATACGGCGATTCTCGGCCGGCGCTTCGACCGCTCGGTGGTGAATCTCGGTTTCTCGGGCAACGGCCGTATGGACGCGGCGGTGGGTGAGCTGCTCGTGAAAATCGACGCGGCGGTCTACGTGATCGACTGTCTGCCAAACATGGACGCGGCGGCGGTGCGCGAGAAATGCATCCCGCTCGTGAAACAACTGCGTGCGGCGCGTCCGGATACGCCGATCGTGCTCGTGGAGGACCGGCGGAACACGAACTCGTGGATCTTGCCGAAGCGCAACCAGCACCACACCGACAACCACGCGGCGCTGCGCGAGTGCTTCGACAAATTGAAAGCGGAGGGCGTCAAAGGCCTGTCCTACGTGGCGGGCGACGCGCTGCTGGGCGACGATGCCGAGGGGGCGACGGACGGCTCGCATCCGAACGATCTCGGATTTGTGCGGCAGGCCGACGTGATGGAGCCGGTGATCCGGGCGGCGCTGAAGGGGCGTTGAGCGGAGTCGCAGAAGGCGACGCGGCGAGGCAAGGGGGGCCGCGGACGGACGGCCGTGAGCGCGGATGGCGAAGAAAACTATTCGGGGCCGGAAAATTCGACCGATTTCGGGGTGCAAACCTGAGAAAATTCGCCAGCGTAATTTCCGTGCCCCCGACAAAAAAACGCCCCGCGATTCCCCGGCTCGATGGTGGACCGCAGACGATCATCCTCGTGGAGGAAGTCGCGCGGTCGGTGGATTTTTACGGCGACGTGCTGCGTCTCGAATTGCGGGATGGCGACACGGACCGTTATGCGGAATTTGATACTGGGGACGGCGGCGTTTTGCTGCTCGTGAAGCGGGACGGGACGATTGCGCCGATGGCGACGGCTGCGGTGGCGGATTCGCCCAAGGGGCTAACGTTTACCGTGGAGGACACGGGTTTCGAATCGTGGAAAAAGTGGCTCGCGAAGCGTGGTGTGCCGATCGAGCGCGAGGCGAAACTGATCCACGGCGGGCGGAGTCTGGTGGTGCGCGACCCGGACAAGCGCAAGGTGGAGTTCAAAACGCCGGCGTCGGTGAAGGCGCCGACGCGGCCGCCGATGCCGATCGAGCGGAAGAAGGAAGAGTAGCAGGGGCGGGGGAGGCGTGCGCAGAAATGCGGTCGCAGGGACGCGACCGCCCACCACAGAGAGACGGGGCGGACAAAACGGCGCGTTGGGGTCAACGCGCTCCACCTCGAAGGCGGGCGGAGTCAGCGGAGCTTTTCGAGAGCGGCGCGGGCGCGGCGGCGGGCTTCGTCGTCGTATTTCTCCTTTTGCGGCAGGGCGAGGGCTTGCTCGAAGGTTTTTTTCGCGGCGTCACGCTGGCCGTCGGCGAGGAGGGCAAAGCCGAGTTCGACACGGTGCGACGGCAGTTGCGGCGCGAGTTCGGTGGCGCGCGTGAGCAGGCGCACGGCTTCGGCGGTGGAGGCCTTGGGCAGGCCGCCGTAGATGAGTTTCACAATGAAACGGGTCGCGGCGCCGAGGGTGGCGACTTCGTAGTGCCAGCGGCCGAGGACGTGATGGGCGTAGTCGTAGGCGGGATCGAGGGTGAGGGCGCGCTCGGCGTATTCGCGGACATGGCGGGAGTATTCGATTTTCGTGCGCGTGTCGGAAAGGGCACCCAGTTTGCCGTAGCAGATCGCGAGCGAGAGGACGTTGACGGCGTTTGCGGGATCGAGTGCGACCGAGCGCTGGGCGAAGGCGAGGGCTTCGGTGCAGAGGCGCTTTTGTTCGGTGGTATCCTTGGTATCGAAGCTGAGGTCGGAGTATTGGCGGGCGATTTTCTGGAGAATGAACTGGTCGTTGGGGCGCGCGGCATCGGCCTTGAGGAAGAAGTCGAGGGCGGTCTTGGAATCGAAGCGGGCCTCGGCGGCGAGGGCGTCGCGGAGGAGCGGGTCGGGGGCGGGAGCGGTGGGCGTGATGGAGTCGGCCGCCGCGAGACGGCAGAGAAGCGCACTGAGGAAGATGACGAGCGAATGACAGAGCGTGCGCATCGGAAGTGCTACGGTTGTCGTGAGGGCATGGATGCCGGGGAGCCGGCTGTCATGGGAAAAAGACTTTGCGTGAGAAAAAGCGGGGCATAAATGTCTGGACGATGAAAGCCGCCGTTGAAACCGAGTTGATGGAAATCAGTCGCAAGCTCTCGCCGAAAAAACGTCGGGAGTGGCTGAACTACGGGCGCAGGCTTTACACGCAGACTGAAAAGAAACCTGCCGCCGTCGAGGAGGACGGTGATGCGGCGTGGGAGCGGATCATCGCCGATCCGAAGCCGCGGCCGAAGTTGCGTGCGTTCGTCGAGCGTGTGTTGCGCGAAGAAAAAGGCGAACCAATGGATCTGAAGAAACTGTGAGGTCGATCACCTCATCCACTTTTTGGAAGCTCTATAGCGGACTGCCGGAGGAAGCGCGGGCCCAAGCGAAGAATAGTAACTTGCTGTGGATGGAGAACCCTTTTCATCCCTCGCTCCATTTCAAAACATTGCAGGGCGAGGGTGCTTTATGTTCGGTGCGCGTTGGCCAGAAATACCGCGCGGTTGGAGTGCGGCAGGGAGATGCAGTCCGTTGGGTGTGGATCGGGACGCACAACGAATTCGATAAACATTTTTGAGCGAGTGCACGTGGGCACCCAGAAGCCGCGCTCGGTCGGCGATAACTATTCTAGATTTTCCTGAAGAGGTAGTGGCTCACGAGCCATTCTTCGCCGGCGCGGTAGCCCCAGAGTTCGGCGCAGCTCATGTAGAACACGCGCCAGTAGGCCCACCATTTGGTGGCTTGGTCGGGGCCGTAGGTTTGCGCGAAGAGCGGCATGATCTCGGCGCGGTGGGCGTCCATGTTTTGGAGCCAGTGCTCGGCAGTCTGTTGGTAGTGGCGGCCGTTTACTTTCCAGTCGGAGACTATTTTGAGGTCGTCTTGAAATTGGAGGAAGAGGTCGTGGGCGGGGATTTGGCCACCGGTGAAAAAGTAGCGGCTCATCCAGTCGGAGGCGTCGCGGGCGACGAAGTGGTAACTGAGGCGGTGGTGCGTGAAGATGTGGGTAAAGAGCATCCCGCCGGGTTTGAGCCAGCGTGCGATATTCGCGAAGAGCAGTTGGTAGTTTTTTAGGTGCTCGAACATCTCGACGGAAACGACGCGGTCGAACTGGGCGGGCGCGGTGTCGAAGACGTTAATGTCGGCGGTGATGATCGTGAGATTCGTGAGGCCGCGGCGTTTGGCTTCGGCGTCGATGTGCTCTTTTTGGGTGCGGGAATTCGATATCGCGGTGATGCGAGAGCGGGGAAATTTGGCGGCGTTGTAGAGAGCGAGGGAGCCCCAGCCGCAGCCGAGTTCGAGGATGGATTGGCCGTCGGTGAGTTGGGCGCGCTCGGCGTAGAGGGCGAGCATGGCGTCCTCGGCTTGGTCGAGGGTTTCGCGGCCAGTCGTGTAGAGGCAGCCGGAGTATTTGAGGTTTTTGCCGAGACAGAGTTGGTAAAAGCGCGTGGGAACTTCGTAGTGCTGCTCGTTGGCGGCGGCGGTTTGCTCGGCGAGCGGGCGGGCCTTGAGATCGGCGACGTAGGTCTCGCGGTGGTAGACGGCGGACTCGTCGCGGAGGCGTTGCGCGAGCAGTCGGCGGATGCCGATGCGGAGGAGCCAGTCGGGGAGGAGGTTTTTCTCGAGAAGGGAATCGATCATGAGGCGGATGGCGGGAAATTTTTCTCTTTCCTCTTTCTCTTAATCTTTATCTCGGGTCGGAGGATCGATGGGAGCGCAGGTAGGGACTGACGAAAGAGAAAGATGAAGAGGAAAGAGAAAGATACGTTAGCTGGGCGGGAGTTGTTTCGGAAACCACGGGATGAAGGCGCTCGTGGTTTGTTGGTAGCGGCGGTAGGCGTCGCCGCGGGAGCGCAGGCTTTGCTCTTCGGTGAGCGGGATGCCGGTGACGCGGAGGAGGAGGTAGAGGATGCTCGCGGGGCCGATGATGGCGATCCAGCCATAGGGCGAGCCGAGGGCGAAAACAAAGAACGAGACCCAGATGAGCCACTCGAAGAAATAATTGGGGTGGCGGCTGTAGCGCCAGAGGCCGACGGCGCAGACTTGGCCTTTGTTGGCGGGGTTCTTTTTGAAATGGGCGAGTTGGGCGTCGCCGAGGGCTTCGCCGCTGATGGCGAGGAGCCAGAGGGCGGCGCCGGCGTATTCGAGCGGATGCAGGGCGGGTGCGGGATTGACGGCGGCGAGGACGAAGGCGGCGCCGAGGAGGACGACCGTGGCGGCCTGAAGTTGAAAGAAGCCGAACATTTTTGGAGCGAAGACGCCGGCCCAGTCGCGGCGGAGTTGGACGTAGCGGCCGTCTTCGACCGGGTGGTGGCCGATCACGCGGATCGCGAGATGCGTGCCGAGGCGGAGACTCCAGACGACGGCGAGGGCGGCGACGAGAGCCCGGCGAACGGGCCAGCCGGGGCCGGCGAGGGCGTAGAACGTTGCGAGCGCGGCGAAGGCGTAGGACCAGGCGACGTCGACGATGCCGTAGTTGTCGAGGCGGCGCGCGAGAAAGTAGAGCAGCGCGAAGGCGATGCAGAGGGCGGCGAGAGCGGTGAGAATGAGGGCGAGGGCGGACACGGAGGGCGGGAGTAAATCTTTCTCTTTCCTCTTTCTCTTAATCTTTCTCCGGTTCGGGCACGGCCTGACGAAAGAGCAAGAGAAAGAGGAAAGAGAAAGAGTCGGGAACTCAGGCGAGGAGGTAGATGGCGATCGAGAGGGCGGTGAGGGAGGCGGGGAGGGCGAGGCGGCCGGGTTGGCTTTGCGTGAAGACGGTGGTGAGGGCGTCGGGGGCGGTGGCGGAGACGCGGAAGAGTTGGGCGAGCATGTAGAGCGCGATGGCGAGATTACCGAGGGCGATGAGGGAGAAGAACCAGAGGAGGCGGGCGGCGAGCGTTTGTTCTTTCCATGCGACCCAAACGAAGAAGGCGATGAAGGCCCAATAAGCATCGAAGAGCGTGGCGATCACCCACGGGTCGCGGAAGGTGGGACTGCGGACGAAGTCGCCGAGGGGTTGGGCGAGGCTCGCCCACGTTGTGACGCCGAGCATCGAGGCGAACACGAGTAGGAAGAGGGCGCGGAGGAAGAGGATCATTTCGGGTGTGGTGGCGGAGGCGCGGCGTTAAGCCCCTCCCTCATTGGGCGGAGGGCGGGTCGGAGACCCTGCCCTACTTCAGAACGAGAGGTTGTTGGCGCGGGTGTGGAGGGTGTGGACGACGGAGATGTTGCGCATCGCGAAGGCGCTTTCGCAGTAGGCGAGGTAGTAGCTCCATTTGCGGATGAAGCGGTCGTCGAAGCCGAGGGCGCGGACTTGTTCGGTGCGGTGGCGGAAGTTGTCGTGCCAGATGCGGAGGGTGCGGGCGTAGTCTTGGCCGAAGTCGTCGACCTGGTGCAGGACGAAACCGCCGGCGCGGGATAGGAGGTCGTTAACCCGGTTGAGGGAGAGGAGGAGCGAGCCGGGGAAAATGTGCTTCTGGATAAAATCCACGCCCGTGCGGAATTCGTTGTATCGGGAATCCGGGCACGTGATGAATTGGAGGGCGAGGAGGCCGTCGCGTTTGAGGACACGGTCGAGAACGGCGGTGAACTCGGGGAGGTAGCGGTGGCCGATGGCTTCCATCATTTCGATGGAGACGATTTTGTCGTAGGTGCCGGTGAGGTCGCGGTAGTCGCGGAGTTGGACATCGACGCGGTCGGCGAGGCCGGCTGCGGCGATGCGGGCGCGGGCGAGGTCGTATTGTTGTTGGGAGATCGTGACGGTGGTGACGCGGCATCCGTAGGTCTGCGCGGCGTGGAGGGACCAGCCGCCCCAGCCGGTGCCGATCTCGAGGACGTGGTCGGTGGGAGCGAGGCGAAGGGAGCGGCAGAGGGCGTCGTTTTTCTCGCGTTGGGCTTCCTCGAGGGGGAGGTGCGGCGCGGTGGCGGGCCACTTCGCGGCGGAATACATCAGCGACGGGTCGAGAAAGAGGGCGAAGAAATCGTTGGAGAGATCGTAGTGCTCGGAGATGTTGCGCCGAGCGGTCTCGCGGGAATTGGGGCGGAGGAGGTGGCCGACGCGGTTGGTGAAACGGAGGAGGTTGAGGGCCCAGGATTGGGCGCGCTTTTTGGCGGAGCCGGAGAGGGTGGGAGCGGAGTCGACGTTGAGGAGGAACCACGCGATGACGGCGGCGAGGTGAGGCGTCTCCCAATCGCCGTCGATGTAAGATTCGGCGAAACCGATGTCGCCGGAGAGGACGCATTTCTTGAAGAAGGCTTCGCGGCGGACGCGGATGTGGGCGGCGGCGGGGAGAGCGAGCGGGAGGCGGAGCGCGAGCGCGGCGGAGTGGTCGCCGATTTCATGGACGGTGCCGTCGGGGAGCTCCATGCGCAGATGGCCGCGGGTCATGTCGGCAAAAGCACGGAGGATCGCAGCGCGGTAGAAAGTGGGCTTGGCGTGCGCGGCGGTGCGGTCGGCGAAGTCGGCGGCGGTTGTGGGAGAGGAGGAGAGAGGCTCGGAACTCATGCGGCGTCGGTGGGCTTGGCGAGTGAAGTATGGGGTCGGTAGAGGGAGCGTTGGTCGGCGGCGCGTGCGGATTTGGCGAACCACGGAACGCGTTTCAGCCAGAGCACGAAGGCGTGCCAGTGGATGAGGGAAATGATGCGGAGGGTGAGAGCGGGATACTTAAGCGAGAACCACGCCAAGCGGCCGGGGGTGAGGGCGCGGCGCGGTCCAGCGAGGGTGCTGGTGAGGGTGCGATCGGCGCCGACGTAGTCGTCGATTTGGATCGAGAGGGTTTCGCCGGGCGTGCGGAGTGTGAAATCGAAGGCAACATCGACGTCGGAGAATGGGGAGACGTAGAAGTGTTTCGGGGTGCGGAGGTGGAATGCCGCTTCGCGGCGAGCCGAGAGTTGAGAGCTGAGAGCTGAGAGATCGGCAGCCGGAGGAGCTGAGAGATCGGCAGCCGGAGGAGCTGAGGGCTCGGTGATGGAAGCGGCGGGGACGCGCGTTTCGGGGCCGAGGACGTAGGGTTTTACTTCTTTGAAGGTGTTGGTGACCTCGGCGAGGGCGGCGAGGGGAGTGCCGTGGCGGTCGTAGCAGAAATAGAACGACACCGGGTTGAACAGGTAGCCGAAGATGCGCGGGAGCGTGACGAGGACGACGCGGGCGCCGGTGAGATCGAGAGACGGAGAGGCTGCGGCGACGTGGGCGAGGACGCGGGATTTGAGGTTTTCGACCGGGGATTTTCGGATTTCGGGAGCGGAGTGGGCGGGGGCGTTGTGGAGGGGCTCGGAAGTTGGGAGGTAGTCGTGGTCGCGGAACGAGTAGAGGTTGCGGCGGCCGAAGGAGAAAAGCGGCAGGCGGCGGTGGAGTTCGGGGAGCTCGTCGAGGTCGATCGCAAAAAGGAAGATCCGGTAAACGAAGCGATGCTGACGCGGCGAAAAGCGCGCGTGCAGCACGGAGCATTCGTAGAGACAGGAGTTCATACGGAAGGACGGCAGGTTAAGATGCTCTTGTTACGTCCGGATAGCGAGGGTGGATGCCTTTTCGCGCGGGGCGGCTCGGAGGTGGGGAGGCGGGTGCGACGGAGGGGCGGGCGGGAGTTTGCCCGCGGGGTGGAGGTGGCGCAGCGAGCAGGGGCGGACTGAAGTCCGCCCTACTTTACGCGGTCCAGGGGTCGCGGCGGAGGAGTTGCTCGCTGAGGCGGACGGCGCTGAGGAGGCCGTCTTCGTGGAAGCCGTAGCGTTGCCACGCGCCGGCGAAATAGGTGTGCGTGGTGTCGCGGGCGGTGGCGTTGAGCGCGGGGATTTCGGTCTGCGCGCGGACGGCGCCGAGGCTGAAGAGCGGGTGTTCGTAGTCGATGCGACGGAGGACGCGGGCGGGGTCGATGGACTCGGGGCGGTTGATGGTGACGAAGTAGTTTTCGCGGTCGGAGACGCCCTGGAGTTTGTTCATCCAGTAGTGAGTGGCGGTGGAGACGGCGCCGGCGGGGTCGTGGTTGATTTCGTAGTTCCACGCGGACCAGGCGAGCTTGGTGCGGGGCATGACGGAGGCGTCGGTGTGAAGGGTGGCGACGTTGGGCTGGTAGTGGAACTCGGAGCGGAGACGGTTTTCGTCGGGCGTGGGGTTGACGAGGAGGCGGAGGGCTTGGTCGCCGTGGCAGGCGAGGATGACGTGGTCGAAGTTTTGCGCTTCGCCGGCGGAGGTCATCACGGTGACGCCGCGGGGCGTGCGAATGACGCGCGTCGCGGCTTGGCGGAGACGGAGACGGTCGCGGAAGGGGACGGTGATTTTTTCGACGTAGGTCTTGGCGCCGCCGTCGACGGTCCACCACTGGTGCTGGGTGTTGAGGCCGAGGAAGCCGTGATTTTGGAAGAAGCGGAGGAGCGAGGTGGCGGGAAATGCGAGCATGAGCTCGGGCGGGGTGCTCCAGACGGCGGAGCTCATGGGGACCAAGTAAAGGTTGAAAAAATCTTCGCCGTAGCCGCGGCGGCGGACGTAGTCGCCGAGGGTTTCATTTTGCGTGGCGGGGTTGTCGAGGGCGGCGACCGCCTCGGAGTTGAAGCGGTTGATCGCGGCGAGCATCCGATAAAAACGGGGACGGAAGAGATTGCGGCGCTGGGCGAAGAGGTGGTTGAGCGAGGAGCCGGCGAATTCGAGTCCGGTGTCGGCGTGGCGCACGCTGAACGACATGTCGGTTTTCTTGATCGTGACGGAGAGCTGCGTGAAGAGGCGCGTGAGGTGCGGGTAGGTGACCTTGTTGAACACCATGAAACCAGTGTCGATCGGGACGGAGCGGCCGGTGCCGGGCTCGGGGGCGGTGACGGTGTTGGTGTGGCCGCCGGCGTAGTCAGCCTGCTCGAAGAGGGTTAGGTCGAAGTGACGGTGGAGGAAGTGGGCGCAGCCGAGGCCGGCGATGCCGGTGCCGATGATGGCGAGGGAGGACATGGCGGAAGAAATGACCGAAGGACTAATGACTAATGTCTAATGTCCGAGGAAGGAGGAGGCGAGTGAAGGACCAAGGCTCAAGGTCCAAGGACCAAGGACGGAGGAGCGTGTTACGGGTGTGGTGGGTGGGTGGACGCGTGGTGGGAAATAAAAAGGGCCGGTCGTTTGACCGGCCCGGGTGAGGGAGGGGAGCGGGGGGCCGGTTAGGCGGTGGGTTTGGACGGGGGCGGAGTTTTCTTCGCCATGTTGTGCGTCTCCTCGGTCATGTCGCGGTGGATGGCGGGGTCTTCGGCTTTTTTCGGGAGAGTGGTCTGCGCGGCGGCGGCGGTCGCAACGGCGATGGCGGCGGCGGCGGGGACGACTTTCTTGAGCGAGGAAACTTCGGGGTGGACGAGCGCGGCGCGTTGGGCGGCGGCGATCGAGGCGAGGTGTTCGGCGCGGGTGCCTTCGTCGAGGATGGATTGGGGCACGGGTTTGAGGCCCCAGATGAAGCCGGTGTAGGAGAGGAGCTTCAGGCCGTAGTAGGTGGGATCGACTTCCCACCAGTAGAAGCCGTTGCGCGTGGAGGATTGGTAGCGGTGGTGGTTGTTGTGCCAGCCTTCGCCGAGGCAAATGATGGCGAGGATGAAACTGTTGCGGGAATCGTCGGTAGTGTTGAACCGGCGTTTGCCCATGAGGTGGGCCATGGAATTGATGCAGCCGGTGCCGTGGAAGAGGAACGTGGTGCTGATGAAGAATGCCCAGACGAGCATCTGCCAACCGTTGGTGCCGAGGGAAGGGGCGAAGCGCTCAAGGAGCCAGCCGGCGCCGAAGGTGGAGAGGGCGAAGAGAATCGGGACAACGAGGTCGAAGCGGTTGAGCCAGACGAGCTCGGGGAATTTCGCGAGGTCCTTGATCTTGGTGTAGTCGGTGGGGAAATTGCGGCGGCTGGTGATCCAACCGATGTGCGACCACCAGAAACCGTGGACGTGGGGGGAGTGGGCGTCCTCGGGTTCGTCGGAGTGGAGGTGGTGGTGGCGGTGATGGTAGGCCCACCAGAGGGAGCCGCGTTGGACGGTGGTGCCGGCGCAGAGGGCGAGGACGAATTGGCCGAAGCGGGACGTGGTGTAGGTCTTGTGCGAGAAGTAGCGGTGGTGAATGCCGGTGACGAAAAACATGCGCACGAAGTAGAGCGCGACGGCGGTCCAGACGGCGACGGGGCTGACGCCGACCCAAAAGGCGGCGAGACAGCCGGCGTGGAGGAAGACGAAGGGCATGACGCGCACCCAATCCACCTTGTCAGGCTCGGCACGCATCTTGTCGGCCCCTTCGGGGCAATAGTCTGAATCGATCCACTGGGTCAGGGCCGTGAGGGCGCGACGAGAAAACGGGACGGGTGGTTTTTGGGCAGTTTCGGACATGCGTTGAAGGGGCATACGGGACAGGAAGGCATCGGTGCGCGCAAGCCGGGTTTGAGGAAAATCCTGCGCAGAATTTGGCCGGAGGTTACGTGTCGGTGACGGGGGCGGATGGCCGTTGACCGCGTGGCACAGGCCCTGCTCTCTGCGCCTGCTTTCTTAGAACCTCAGACGTTCTTTGAATTTCGTCCGACCCGCCGAGTTTGCGGGCGGATGCTGTCCCTTGCGGTGCCGGGTGCGGGCGAGTTGCACACGGGTCGCGGTTTTCAGGTTCCCCAAGACCAACTGTTTGGCCGGGCGGTGCGCAAGCGCCGGTCGGTCGAAACCGCCCGAGCGTCCCTTCGTGCCTCACGGTGCGGTGGGCGCGGAGGCGTTCCCAAACGACAGTGAATAGAGAAAACCAAACTCTCCGTCTTATCCACGGAGTTTAATACCATGAAAGCAGTCAATAAACTCGCCGTCCTGTTCAGTCTGGTCGCGCTCGGCTCTGTCTCCGCTTCGGCGAAGACGGAAGAGCAGGCCTACCTTGAATCGTGCCGCAAAGATCCGGGAGTGCCGGTGCCGGTCGCTGTGGTCAAACCCAGCGTCGGTTCCGAATACGCCGGGATGACGGTGCAAATCGAGTTCCTCGTGGACGCGACGGGCAAGCCCGCCGATCTCAAGCTGAAGTCCGAAACGGACTACGCATTGTCGGCGGCCGTCACCGACGCGGTGCGGCAGTGGCGGTTTTCCCCGGCGATCAACAACGGTGTGCCGGTGGCGACGCGAGTGTCGCTGCCGATCCGCATCGTCGATGATTCGGTGGCGGGAACCCGCTGAGGCACAGGCCAGCAGGCAGGATGTCGGAAGAGAAAACGAAAACTAGAATAACCAGGAAACTACCAGGGGCGCTCTCGATCGCGGGGGCGCCCCTGCTTCGTTTTTGGACGGGGCGGGAGAGTGGCGCGGGCGCGGGAAGGGCGTTGGGGCGTTTGGAAGGACGGCGGTTGAGAAACCGCCGCTCCGTTCGGAAGGGAGCGAGGAGGGCTCGCAACGCGACGGGGGCGTCGCGTCCCCAACCACACTGCATCGGAACAGAAAACGTGGAGAGGTGGCGGGGCGGGCTTACTTTTCGCTGTTGCCGGGCGTGGCGGAGTCGGTCGCCACGAGGGCGGTGAGGAGGAGCAGGACGATGACGGCGGGCAGCATGGCGAAGTGGTGTCTGAAACTGGGAAACGGAAGAGAGTAGATTGTTTCCGGGAAAAGGGAATACGCGGGTTTGCGTATTTTTTTGGCAGCGGTGGCGGTCGAGGTGGGCGTGTGGGTGGCGAGGGTCGCGTGGAGGGCGGTTCCGGTGGTTTGTGTCGCCCCTTCAGGGCTCAGATGAATACTTGAACGAGATTCCCGGGGCGTTGCCCCGGGCTTCCTTGTTTTCGCCCCTATGGGGCTCCCGATGCTCGGGGGCGACTCCCGGAAACAACGACGAGGCGGAAACAGCGACGTGACGGGAGCTGCGAGAAGCCAACAAAGGACGGCGGCCTGAGGGGCGCCGTCCTTTGTTGGCGGAGAGAGGTGCGGGGGCGCGGTGTTATTTCCTCTCTAGCTGACGGAGGGTCACATCGCCGTTCATCGTAGCGACGGTGATTTCGGGGCCGCCGCCGTTGAGGGTGCCGGTGACGAGTTTGCCGCCGGTGATGGTGGGGATCGAGAGGTTGGGCATGCGGATGGAGATACCGGCTTCGGCCATGCCCTCGTGGGCGGCGTGGATGGCCTCGCGGGCGATGACCATGGCTTCGCGGGCGGCTTCGGCGCCGGCGCGCACGCTCTCGCGGACGGCGACGCGGATTTCTTCTTTGTCGGATTCGTCGAGACCGGATTTGGAAGGTTTGGGGGCGGTGGCGGGTTTCGGCGCAGCCGGGGGACGCGGGGCCTCGGGTGCGACGGCGTCGGCAGACGGAGCGGCGGGAGCGGCCGGTGCGGGTTTGGACGTGCGGCTGGTGCGGCGCGTGGAGGTGCGCGGGGCGGTCTCGGTTTTGGTGACGAGGACGGTGTCGTCGAAATCAGTGAGGACGGAGCCGTTTTGCGTGCGGAGGCGGACGTTGGCTTTGGCGTCGGCGGGGAGGCGGAGGACGACTTCGCCGTTGGTGGATTGGAAGCTGAGGGGCTTGGCGTCGTGGAGTTCGCGGATGCTGGCGCTGATCTCGCCGTTCATGGTTTCGACGACCACGCCTCCGGAGACATCGTCGAGGCGGATCGAGCCGTTCATGCTGCGGACCTCGATGTCGCCGCCGAGATTGGAGCAGTGGACATCGCCGCCCCAGGCGGTGCTGACGATGACGGTGGTGTTGCGCGGAGCGGTGAGGGTGAAATCACTGCCGCCGCCCTGGTGGCTGTCGCTCGCGGCATCGAGGGTCACGATGTTGTCTTTCTCGGTGAGGGAGAAACTGGAGGCGGCGGTGAGGACGCGGAGTCCGTCTTTG
Source organism: Opitutus sp. GAS368 (assembly GCA_943372705.1). Lineage (GTDB taxonomy): Bacteria > Verrucomicrobiota > Verrucomicrobiia > Opitutales > Opitutaceae > GAS368. Next base: position 16,246 of record CALRZR010000009.1, read on the forward strand.
CGCACGGCTTTCGAGGTGACGGGTTTGGCGTCGGACTTGACGGTGATCTCAGCGACGTCGGCGCCTTTGACGCGGAGATTGCCGCGGGCGAGCGAGACGCGGAGGGTGCCGGGTTTGGCGGGGTCGGAGAACTTTATGGTGGTGGCGTCGTCCGCTCCGCGCGCGGCGGAGAGGAAGAGCATCGTGAGCACACAGGCCACGAGGAAGGAGGGAAATAGACGGGCGGCTTTCATGGGCGATTTTTGATTTTAAGTTTTTCGGGAGGACGGTGCGGGGCGTTCGTTCGTGGCTACCGGCCGGGTTTACTGCGGTTGTGGAAAGGGAGTTCAGAGTTGCGCGAGGGCGCGGCGGGCGGCGTCGCGCACGCTGCGGTCAATGGCTTCGTTCTGCGCCATCTTCTCGAGGGCGGGGGCGGCGGCGCGGTCGTGGGAGGAGGCGACGAAATCGATCATCTCGATTTGCACGAGCGGGTTTTGTTCGCGCGGGAGCGTGGCGAGGATGCCGTCGCGCACGGCCTGGTTTTCGGCGTGCGGGTAGAGGGCTTCGAGGGCGCGGAGGCGGACGTTGGCGCTGGGGTCGAAGGCGAGGGCGGCGAGGAGATCGTTGAGGATTTTTTCGGAGGCGTGTTCGGTGCGGGCGGCGACGAGGACCTCGCGGAGGCGATCGTTGGTGGGGCTGGCCTGCTGCTGCTGGATGATCGAAATCGCCATGAGTTTCTTCATGTCGCCGAGCTGTTTTTCGAGCTGGGCGAGCTTGCGGGTGGTGGCGTCCTCGGCAGGCGCGGCGGCGGTGGGGAGCGTGCGGGCGCCGGCGAAGAAGCCGAGGGCGACGAGGGCGCAGGCGGCGACGGGCGAGAGAATCCAGGTGAGCAGCGAAAAGCGGCGGGTGCGCTGCGAGCGGGAGGCGGCGGTGTGCACGCTGGCGGCGGAGTTTTTTTCCTCCTCCAGCATCGCGTAGAAATTCTGGCGGAGACGCGGCGAGGGAGCGGGAGTCGGCATGGCGTCGAGGGCGGCGAGGGTTTGGCTGAGGGCGGCGAACTCGCGCTGGCAATCGGGACAGCCGGCGAGGTGGGCGCGGGCTTCGGTGTGCGCGGTGGCGGCGGTGCGACGGTCGAGGAGGGCGGGGAAGGTGTCGCGGGCGGAGGTGCAGTTCATGGCGGCGGAGACGAAGAGTAGAGAGTGGAGCGCTGAGAGCGGGGCGACTCGATCAGCGAGAGGGTGGGGTTAGTTCGAGCGCTGTTGTTGGAGGCGGACATAGACGTTGCGCAGTTCGTGGAGGGCGCGGTGGGCGCGGACTTTGGCGGCGCCGACGGAGCATTCGAGAATGCCGGAGATTTCCGCAAAGGAGAGTTCCTGGAAACGGGAGAGGAGGAGGACTTCGCGGTCGTCGCGGTGGAGGCGGGCGAGGGCGGTGTGGAGGAGCGCGTGATCGTCGCGCAGGGCGGCGTGGTCGCCGGCGTGGGGAGCGTCGTCGGCGTGGTCCTGGAGATCGGCGGGATCAGTGGCGTGCGGGGCGGAGTGGGCTTTGCGGAAGTGGTCGGCGGCGCAGCGACGGGCGAGATGATACATCCAGGCGGAGAAGCTGCCGTCGTCGCGGTAGGTGTGGCGGTATTTGAGCATCCGCTGAAAAACGGTCTGGGCGATGTCTTCGGCGGCGGCGTGTTGGCCGGTGAGTTTGACCAGAAAACCGAAGAGCGGGCCGTGGTGGCGCTCGAAGAGTTCGCCGAGCGCGTCGAGTTCGCCGTCGCGGACGGCGAGCATGAGGGCGTGGTCGGAGCGTGGGGCGGTGGCGGTATCCACAGGAGAAGCGGCGCGGGCGGGGCGTTCTTCAACCACGGAAGGGCGCGGATGAACACGGATTTCTGGATAGACGGCGATCACGGTGACGGCGGGACATGGAGGTGTGTTGCCGAGGAGAACCGGCGGGGGCGGGAATAGTTACAGGAAAATTTGCGTGTGTTCGCGGGTGGGGGAGCCGTAGCTTGGAAAATATGAAACGCCGCGATTTTCTCGTCCGCTCTTCTCTGTTGGCGTCCGCCGGTCTGATGACGCGGGTGTCGCTCTCCGCCCAAGCGGCGGCGAAATCGGCGGCGCCGGCCGCGGAGCGCGCGCCGCTGCCGGGAGCGCCGACGGTGACGCAGTTCAAGGCGCTGCGGCGCGACGTGGGGATCTTCACGGGCCGCGGCGGCAGCATCGGGTGGCTGGCGAGCAAGGATGCGCTGGTGGCGGTGGACACCCAGTTTCCGGATACAGCGGCGACGTTTGCGACGGGCGTGCCCGGGCGCGGCGCGCGGAAATTCGACGTGGTGATCAACACGCACCACCATGGCGACCACACCGGCGGTAATCCCGTGCTCAAGCCGATCGCGAAGACGATCGTGGCGCACACGAATGTGCCGAAGCTGCAATTCGCCGCGGCCGAAAAAGCCAACACGCTCGACAAGCAGGTCTATGCAGACGCGACGTTTCCCGAGGTATGGCGGCGCGAGATCGGCGGCGAAGTGGTGCTCGCGCAATACCACGGCACCGCGCACACGACGGGCGATGTGATCGTGCTCTTTGAGAAGGCGAACGTCGTGCACATGGGCGACCTGATGTTCAACCGCATCTACCCGGTGATCGACCGCATCTCGGGCGGGCGCATCAAGGGTTGGATCGCGGTGCTCGAAGAAGCGGCGAAGACCTATCCGGCCGACGCGATCTACATCTTTGGCCACGGCAGCGCGAAATTCGGGCCGACGGGCACGCGCGGGGATTTGCTGGTGTTTCGCGACTATTTGAGCGGCTTGCTCGACTACACGCAGAAGAAAATCGCGGCAGGCGATACGAAGGAAAAAATCATGGCGTTGGAAAACTTGCCGGGCTTCGCAGATTTCCACTCGCCGCTGCCCAACCGCCTAAGTGCGAACCTCGCGGTGGCGTTCGATGAGTTGACGGATAAGAAGAGCTGAGGGCGAGGGCGGGCGGGGGCGGTGAGAGCGCGCGGGGTCGGCGGTGGGGGCGTGCGGATCCGAGAACTCCTTCGACATGGGGCGGCGGCGTGGGTTGAATCTGCGGCGTTTTCGGTAGCGGTCAGTTTCACCACGGAGGTTTTTTATGCACGACCCAGCTCTCTCGCGTCGGGATTTGTTGAAAGGGGCCGCGTCGGCTGCGGCGCTCTTGTCGTGGGCGCCGCGTTTGCGAGCGCAGGCTGAGTCGGTGCGCACGCCGCGGACGCTCGCGCCGGGGGAAAAACTCAATATCGCGTGCGTGGGCTGCGGGGGAAAGGGCGCGACGGATATTCAGGAGGTGAGCTCGGAAAACATCGTCGCGCTGTGTGATGTCGATTGGTCGCGCGCGAAACAAGTGACGCAGAAATTTCCCCAGGTGCCCAAGTTTCAGGACTACCGCGTGATGTTGCGGGAAATGGACGAGCGGATCGATGCGGTCACGGTGACGACGCCCGACCACATGCACTACCCGATCGCGAAAATGGCGATCGAGATGGGAAAACACGTTTACGTGCAAAAGCCGCTCACGCACACGGTGTGGGAGGCGCGGCAACTCGCGGAGTTGGCGCGCAAGCACAAGGTCGCGACGCAAATGGGCAATCAAGGGCAGGCCGACGAAGGCGGGCGGGTGTTGTGCGAATATCTGGCCGCGGGGGCGATTGGACCGGTGCGCGAAGTGCACGTGTGGACGAATCGGCCGATCTGGCCGCAGGGCGTGGAGCGGCCGAAGGAAAAGCCGCCGGTGCCCGCGACGCTCAATTGGGATCTGTGGCTGGGCGTCGCGCCCGAGCGGCCCTACAGCCCGGTGTATCATCCGTTCAAATGGCGCGGGTGGCGCGATTTCGGCACTGGCGCGCTGGGAGATATCGGGTGCCATTCGTTCGCGCCGATCGCGCGGGCGCTGCAGCTCGGTGCGCCGACAAGCGTGGAGGCGACGAGCAGCCCGGCGCCGAAGGAGACGTATCCCCTGGCCTCGATCGTGCGGTATGAATTTCCCGCGCGCGCGGGGATGCCGCCGGTGAAACTCGTGTGGTATGACGGCGGGTTGAAACCCGCGCGTCCGGAAGGGTTGGAAGAGGAGCGCAGTCTCGGTGAGGGCGGGACGATCTACATCGGCGACAAAGGGGTGATCTACAATGGTCGGCTGCTCCCGGAGTCCAAGATGCACGAATACCCGCAGCCGCCAAAGACGTTGGCCCGGTCGCCCGGGCACTACGTGGAGTGGCTGTTGGCGTGCAAAGGCGGTGTGCCGGCCGGGGCGAATTTCGATATTTCCGGACCGCAGGCGGAGACGGTGTTGCTCGGGAATGTCGCGCTGCTTACGCAGAAACGGCTGCTGTGGGATGCCGCGAATCTGCGGATCACGAATGAGCCGGCGGCGAATGCGCTGTTGCGTCGCACGTATCGCGAGGGGTGGGGCGTGTAGCCGTAGCGGAAGTGGGTGCGGACGTGGGTTTCGCCCTTTCAGGGCTCGGAGATTTTAGGGAAATGTTTCCCCGGGGCGGTGCCCCGGGCTATCGAATTTCGCCCCGTTGGGGCTCCTCGCGAAAGGTGCGCACGGTTGAAGTGGACAGGGATTAAAAGTGTTCGGTTGGGAAGCGACGGCGGACGTTGCGTGGGCGCGAGCGGGAGTGGACACCGGCGTGGACGGACGGACGTCGGTGGGCGTGGACGGACGGCTGCGGAGAGCCGTCCCTACCGGCTTTCGGTGAGGGCTTGCTCGAGGCGTTCGGCGATTTGGCCGTGGGTGATTTGCGGCGTGAGCCAGGTGTCGACGCGCGCGGTGAGGTCTGAACCTGCGGGCAGCAAGATCGCTTTGCCGGCGCGCGTGAAGGGCTCGGGCATCGTGCCGCTGAGAGCGGGCAGGCGGCGCGATTGCAGGCGGACCTCGATGCCGTCGGTGATCATCACATCGGAGCGACCGGCGACGATTTCTTGGAAGATGGTGCGGTTATCGGGATGCAGCACAATCGTGGCGCGCTTGAGGTGTTCGCGAGCGAAGCGCTCGTTGGTGCCGCCGGGGTTGACGATGACGCGCACGCCGGGTTGATCGATTTTCTCGTGCGAGGAGAAGCGGGCGGCATCGGCGCGACGGGCGATCGGCGTTTTGCCGTCGAAGAGATACGCGGCGGAAAAATCGGCCCGTTGACGGCGTTCCGGAGTGATGCTGATGCCGGAGGCGGCGAGGTCGAAGCGGCGGGCGGCGAGGTCGGCCATGAGGGTGGGCCACGTGGTGCGCACGAAGACGGCACGCAGGCCCCAGGCCTTGGCGAGGGATTGCGCCAGATCGATGTCGAGGCCGCGGAGGGAGCCGCCGTGGTCGTCGGAAAAGGGCGCGTAGTCGCCGGTGGTGCCGATGCGGAGGACGCCGGCGCGTTGGAGCGTGGCCCACGTCGGGGCTGCGGTGATACGCAGCGCGCCGAGAGCTTGCGCGAGACTGGCGAGTTGGTCCGGTGTCACGCCGGTGTGGCGGAGCAGGTGGTCGAGGCGCGTGCGCAAGGTGGCGGCGGGAGTGGCGGCGAGCGCGGGTCCGGCCAAATAGACTGCGGGCAACAACTCGCGGCCGAGGGCATCGAGCTCGGGACGCAGCATGGTGATGAGATCGCGGGCGGCGGGCGGCTGCTCGGCGGGCGATTGCCAGCGGGCGAAGCGGTATTCTTGCACAGCCCGCGCCATCTGGATCTGCACGGAAAAGAACGCGCGCGCGGCGTCGTGATCGAGCTGCAGGGCGCGGGCATCGGCGACGGATTGTGCAAGCACGACGCGCTCGCGGGCGGGATCGGCGACCGGTTGTTGTTGCCGGAATTTCACGGCGGCGACTTCCGGCATCAGGGCGAGGCGGCGATCGATTAGCGTGATGACACGGTCGACGAGTTCGGCTTCGTTGACGAACTGCGGCGCCGCGGAAAGGCGGACCGATAGCGCGAACAGTGCGAAGAACAGCCACGAGAGGCGGCGAGTTATTCGGAGCACAGTGGCGGGCGTGGGGCTGGTCATCGTCATCGGCCAAGAGCCATGCCCGCAACCCGTGGCCCTCGGCAAGCGGGGAGTCTGCGACCGTGGCTGTCGCGTATTTGGTGACACTCGAGTGCGGGTGCGTCGGGCGGGGGGCGAAACCCGGCGATTTCCCGTAGATTCAGGGGGCCGCGGAGGTCGGAACCCGTCGGGTCACAAATTCCGTTTCTTTTCTTCCGCGCGTCGCTTCGCTCGTGGGATGTCATCCCCGAGATTTCTACTTTACCTTGCGTCGGCCTTGCTTGCTTCAGCGGCGTCGGCTCCTCCGGCGGACCGGGTCTTTGCCGCGGGCTCGGAGTGGGAAGTCGTCTCGACAGGGCACCGTTTCGCCGAAGGCATGGCGTGGGACGCCGACGGCCATTTCTATTTCACTGATGTGCCCGCCGGCCAGTTGTTCAAAATCGATCGCAATACTGGCAGCAAGACGCTGGTCGATGGCGCGACGGGGCGCGCCAACGGCATCGCGTTTGGTCCCGACGGGCGACTCTATGGCTGCGCGAGCGGCGACAACTGCATTTACGCGTGGGATCCGCAATCGTGGCAGAAGGTCAAGGTCACCGAGGGCACCGCGTCGAACGACATTGCGATTCTCCGCGATGGCACGATTTTCTATACGGAACCCGGCACGAAGCTGGTGTGGCGGCTCGCCGCCCGGACGTTTGCACGGGAGCTCGGTGTCACGTTGGCCTGGGCGCCGAATGGCATCGCGCTTTCGCCCGACGAGCAGACGTTGCTCGTGGCCGAGTTTAATGCCGACACGATTCACGGGTTTGCCCTCGGCGGCGATGGCAAGATCACCGGGGTCGGCCGCGCCGCGTATAAACTGGGTGTGCCGTCAGATGGGATCGGACGGTTGGACGGCATGATGACGCTGCCGGACGGACGCCTGCTCAGCGGCACCGCGCTGGGCACCCAAATCGCTTCGGCGCTCACGGCCGGAGGCGGCGCGCCGCTCGTGGTCATTGCGTCGCCGCAGGGCCGGCCGCGCAATAATTACGTCCGTATCAGCCCGGACCGGACGTGGATCTACACGGCCTACGCCGCGGACATTCTGCGCCGTCGGTTGCGGCCGGATTTCGAGAAACCGTAAAGCGCGGGGCGGAACGATTTAGCTTTGCTGTCTGTGATGTCCGGCGGGGGATGTTCATGACGTGGGGAAATTCCAGGGTGTCTCGCCGTTTATTTTTTTGCTCCGCCAACGGGCCGGCCCGCGTCCTCAACGAGCCCCTTTGACCCTCGCTTGCAAGGCCTCGAAGCGTGTGCGCGCGGCCGCATCGGGCGCGAGGGTTAGGCCGAGCGTAATCAACCAGCGGGCGGTGTCGGTAAAGCCGTGGCGGACGTTGAGTTCGGCGGTGCGGTAGACGAGCTCGGTGTGACGGGGAAACGTGCGGACGCCCTCCTCCAGCACGGCAAGTTGGGCGGGCGTGGGCGCGTCGGCGCAGGCCGTCCAAACCTCGGCGATCAACGTGTAGACTTCGGCCAGCGGCGGAGCTTGCTCGCGCGCCGCCGCCAGGGGCGTGAACACCTCGTCGGCCTGCGCGAGCATGAGCGCGGGCGCGGCGCCGGTGCGGGGGACGCCCAGCGCGGCGAAGCGCAACCGCGCGAGCTCGAACCATGCCCGCGGTCGCAGGGCGGTGCGGCCCGCGGCGGCGGCTTCCAGGAACTCGCGTGCGGCGGTATCGTTGCCGGCGTCGACTTCGCACAGGCCGAGCACCGCGAGCAACCGGGCGTCGCGACTGCCGGCGTCGTAGGCGCGTCGGAGCGTGTTACGCGCCTGCTCGAGGTATTTCGGCACGAGTGCCGGGAAGTGAGTTTTCACGTAACCGATCTCAAGCCGCTCCCAGTCGCCCTTGATACGCGCGACGTCCACGTCGTTTGCCGGACGCAAACGGTAGTCCGGCAAACGCGGGCGTTGCGGTGGACGCAGCGCGAGTTTTTCACGCATGGCTTCCAAGAGATAGGCGGTGAGCTGCTGGTGCGCCGTCGCGAAATCGACGCCGAAGCAGGCTTGAAAAAGCGCGTCCGTCACCGGCTCGACCGCGCCGCGCTCCACAAAGGTCACCAGCGCCGCCCGACGGGGCGCGCCGCGGCCGCCGAGCCCCCAGTGCACAAATAGGGCGGCCTGCGCCTGCCACAGCGACTGCACCTCTCCCGGCGCGGGGACATCCGCGGACGTGTTACCAGAGAAAAATTCCGCGAGCGGCAGCAACGGGTGGTTCGCTTCCGCGCCGGCTTTCAGCGCCGCGCTCCCCGCCGCCGCCGGCCAGTCCAACGGGTGGAACGTGAGCGCGTCCTGACTGAACTCGGCTCGCGCAAACAACGTGAGGACGCCACTCACAAACCACGGAGGCAACGCGGGCAGGCGGTTCCGCAGGACATAAGCGACGTAGTCGGGCGCGAGGGCGACGCGGTTGGCGTTGAACTCTTTTTCACTCACGACGGCGAACAGCGTCCCCGTGTCGCGATCCCACAGACGAAGATTCGGCAGGAACGTATAGCGCGGCGGCGGCGGACGGCGGCGCAGGCGACCGTCGTCGAGGGGCTCGACGGGGTCGGCAAGGCGTTCCTGCTCGGCCGAGGTCAAGGCGAGTTGGGCGACGACTTCCTGAGAGGTCGGGGGCAGTTGCGCACTGTCGACGAACAGCAGGGTTTGCGGCGCGGTGGTTTTCAACTGGAGCGTGGGGGGCAACAGTTCGCCCAGCAGAACCTGCAGGCGGTGATGGTTTGCGAAGAGATCGCGCGTGAGCCGCTCCGAGCAGGACGACAACACCTCGCAGCCGGCGACCTCCGCGTAGCGCCACGGCAACGCTCGCGCCTTTTCCGCGACGAGGAAGGGCGGCAGCGCGACGACCTTGCCCTCGGCGGCTCCGGCCGCGAACGCGCCGAGCACGAGCCCGGCGGCAAGCAAAAGAAGGTGGCGGCATCGGCTCATGGCAGGAAAATCGGGGGCGAATTCAGGTGGGTTTCACTCCAGCGGCTTTGTGAGAAAAATCGCTTCGCCGGCGCCGGGTTGCAGGGCATAGCGCTGGAAGCCAGCGGACGTGTAAGTGCGGAGGGCGCGGTGGTTTTGGTCGAGGACTTCGAGGGTGAGTTTACAACAGCCGAGTTCGCGCGCTTTGGCTTCGACCGCGGCGAGCAGCGCACGACCAAGGCCGCGGCCGCGGTGCGTCGGAACGATGGAGACGTCGTGGAGATTCACGAGCGGCTTGGCGGCGAACGTGGAGAAACCCAGAAAACACACGGCTACGCCGACCGGGGCATCGCTGTCGTAGGCGAGAAAGACGAGCGTCGTGGGATGCTGGCGCAGCCCCGGGATCAGGCGCTCGCGTGCCTCGGCCGAGAGGGGTGCGCCGTCCCCCATGGGGTCGCGCGAGTAGGCGTCGACCATGGCCAGCACCGCCGCTTGGTGATCGGGTCGATCCAATTCGGCCGGCACGATGCGAATAGCGGAAGGCGCGGGAGGGGTCGTCATGGGGCGACGCAACACGGGGAGCCCGGGGGCGTCTATGTCGAACCGCGCGTTGGAGGTGCGGGCGGACGATCGGGCAGGCGAAGCCAGTGGCGTTGCGGCCGGGGCCGCTCGTTACGGCGTGCGCAGGAGGGCGCGGATGGGGGAGCCCTCGGCGCCGGCGATTTTTAAGGGGAGGGCGATGAGGTCGTAGACGCCGGGGGCGGCGGCGCGGAGATCGAGGTTTTCGAGGATGATGATGTTGACGGCGTCGAGGCGGTGGTGGATCTGCATCGTCGGGTCGTCGATTTGATCGACGGACGGGAGATCCAGGCCGATGAGTCTTACGCCCTGTTCGCCGAGCCACGCGGGGACGTCGGGGGCGAGCGTGGGGATGCGCGCGGGGAAGGTGGTTTTGTCGTCGCAGTGATTGGTGCGGATGAGCACGCGCGGGGTCGCGCGGCCATCGAGGCCGGCGAAGTGGGCACGGGTGAGGATCATCGTGTCTTGGGCGAGGAAGACGCGGGCGGGGCCGATGAGGATATCGAGATCGAGCTGGTCGATGGAGAGGCCGGCGTCGTTGTAGTGGAGCGGGGCATCCATGTGCGTGCCGCTGTGGATGCCACTAATGAATTTGCCGACGTTGGCCGAGGCGCCGGTGCGGATGCGGCAGACGAACTCGAAGTGGAACTGGGTGTCACCGGGCCAGGGCGCGGTGGCGGAGGAGAGCGGGTGGGTGATGTCGAGGAGGGGCATGGAGAAAAGTTGAGAGCTGAGAGCCCTGATCCGTGGGGGCGAACGTGTGGATCAAGGCACGAGGGCGGGGGCTGAGGGGAAGGATTCGTGGGCGCGGGTGACGACGAGGTGTTTCAGACGGGCGATGGCCTCGGTGCAATCGGCAAAGGTGGTGTAGAGCGGGGAGGGGGCGAGGCGGATGAGATCGGGGGCGCGGAAATCGGGGACGACTCCGGCGGCGCGGAGGGCCTGGCAGAGGCGCCAGGCGTCGGGATGAGCGAGGGCGAGGTGGCCGCCGCGGGCGGGGGCGCCGCGGGGCGTAGCGACGGTGAAGCCGAGCGGCGTAAGGTCGGCATCGATACGGGTGAGGAGGTGGTCTGTGAGCGCGAGGGATTTCGCGCGGAGGGCGCGGATGCCGCCGGCTGCGGCGATGAGTTCGAGCGAGCCGAGGAGCGGGGCGAGCGACAGCAGGTGCGGCGTGCCAATGTGCAGGCCGGCGGCGCCGGAGGCGGGTTCGTGCTTTGGCGACATGGCGAAACGGCAGTCGGCGCGGACACCCCACCAACCGGCGAGACCGGGGGCACGCGCGTGGTGGCGGCGGTGGAGAAACAGGCCGCCGACGGCGCCGGGTCCGGCGTTGAGCCATTTGTAATGGCACCAGAAGGCGAAGTCGGGGCCGTCGTCGCCGCCGAGGGTGTGGGGCACGGCGCCGATGCTATGGGAGAGATCCCAGCCGATGAGGAGACCGAGGGCGCGGGCTTTGCGCGTGAGGGTGGCGACGTCGAGGAGTTGGCCGCTCGTGAAGACGACGGAAGGGAGGACGACGAGTTGGACGTCGGGCGCAGCGAAGGCGGCGAGGAGATCGTCGAGGCGGAGCACGTGGCCGTCGCGCGAGGGGACGAGCCGGAGGTGTTGGGAGGGATCGAGGCCGCGGAGGCGGAGGTGGGACTGGAGCGCGTAGGAATCGGAGGCGAAGTTGAGGGCGTCGCCGAGGATGACGGTGCGCTTCGGCGGCGGAGGCGCGAGGCGCGCGTGCGTGGGCGCAAGGGCGGGCGTGAAGCGCGCGTCGCCGGAGAAGTGCGGGCCGGTGGGCGAGTAGAGGGTGGCGAGGAGTTGGTGGAGATTCGCGGTGGTCTGCGCAGTGAGGCAGAGTTCGTCGGGAGAGGCGCCGAGGAGCGGGGCGAGTTTTTCGGCGATGGTCTCGGGGAGCGTGAGCCATGGCGGCGAGGCGGCGGTCCAGCCATCGATGCCGAGGGTGCGCCATTCTTCGACAACGCGGGTGAGGTGCGCCTCGGCGCGGCGGGAGAGGAGTCCGAGGGAGTTGCCGTCGAGGTAGATCTTTCCGGGCGGCAGGAAAAATTCAGCGCGGAAGCGCGCGAGCGGATCGGCGGCGTCAAGGGCGGCGGCGCTGGCGCAGGCGAAGCGGGCGGGTTCGGCAGACATCGGCGACGACGGTCGCGCAAGGGCGGCGGGGAGCGCAAAGGAGAAAACGAAAAACGGGCGATTGTGACGAACGGGTCACGGACGCGTGATAATTCCGCGTCGGGTTGAACGCTCGATTGACGCGCGTTTGCGCAAGTCGGCACGTTCGCCGCCCATGAACGCCTTTCGTCGATTCACCGTCCTGTTTACATTGGTCGCCTGGCTGCTGCCCGCGGGGCAAGCGCAGACACCGGCCACCGGCACCCTGACAGGTCGGGTGACCGATGCGAAATCGCGGCTCGCGCTGAGCGGGGCGCGCGTGACGGTGAGCGGGACCGGGTTGGAAACCTTTGCGGCGCAGAGCGGCGACTATGCACTGGTCAACGTGCCGGCCGGGGCGCGCAGTGTCGTGGTGAGTTACGTCGGTTATCCCGATGCGACGCAGTTGGTGACGGTGGCCGCAGGCGGGGTCACCGCGGTGGACATTGCGGTCGGTGAATCGACGGTGCGCATGGAGAAATTTGTGATCCAAGGGTCGTCGGTGGGGTCGGCCCGTGCGATCAACCAGCAGCGTGCGGCGGATACGCTCACAAACATCGTGGCGGCGGACGAGATCGGCCGGTTTCCGGACCAAAATGCGGCGGAGTCGATTCAGCGGATTCCGGGCGTGGCCCTCTACCGTGACCAAGGCGAGGGTCGCTTCATCGTCGTGCGCGGAATCAAGCCCGACCTGAACACGGTGCAGCTCAACGGAGTCAGTGTGGCCACGCCCGACCGCGGGAACCGCACGCTGCCGCTCGACGTGATTCCCTCCGACGCGCTCGGGGCGATCGAAGTGGCGAAGGTGGCGACGCCCGACAAAGAGATGGACGGGCTGGGTGGACGGGTGGATCTGAAGACGCGCAGCGCATTCGATGTGAAAGAGCGCCAAGTGCTGATTTCGGCGCAGGGCCAGTATAACGACCTGCGTGACCGGCTCAGCAGCAAGTTCAACGGAACGTATTCGGACACGTTCAACGACGGCCGCATCGGCGTGATTTTTTCGCCGACCTGGCAGGACCGCCGGATGGGCTCGGACAATTTCGAAGTCGGTGGCGCGTGGACGCTGCGGCCGGTGCCGGGCGCGGCGGGACAGACGGCGTTCTTCAACAACGACATCAATTATCGCGCCTACGATCTGACGCGCACGCGCTACGGCGCAAACGGGGCGATCGAATTCAAGCCGGACCGCGAGACGTCGTTTTTTGTGCGCGGGCTCTATTCAAACTTCACGGACGCGGAGATCCGGCAGATCACGACGATTCCCTTTTCGGAGGGCACGCTCACGGCGCTTTCGCCGACGAGCGCCACGGTCACGGGCGTGCGCCGCGAGGCGAAACAGCTCCGCGTGCGGGCCAAGGAGCAAGAACTCTACAGTCTGAGCGCGGGCGGTGAGACCGCGCGGGGCACCTGGCTGCTCGACGGGCGCGCCGCCTACAGCGAGGGCCGGGAAGAGCGGCCGGAGAATGTAACGATCTTCCGCAAATCGACGCGCGGCACCGACTGGACCTATTCGTTTGCCAAGGGAATCTACGATCCGGTGGTCACGCAGACGGCGGGCACTTCGATCAGCGACCCGGCGTCGTTCAACGAATTCAACCGTTTGCGCAGCGCGCCGGCGACGGGCTATGAAAAGGAGTTCAATGTGGGCGGCAATGCCCGCAACCGTTTCACCCTCGCGGGGACGCTGCCGGCCTATGTGAAGTTCGGCGGGCAGTTTCGCGCGAAGGAAAAGCAACAGGAAGTGGAGCAGATCAACTACGCGGCTCCGGCGGGCTATACGTTTCAATCCCTCGCGGAACAGCAGTCCTCTTCGGACTACGGCTATCTCACCGGTCCCCGTCTGAGTGCGGCCAAGTTCACGACGGCCTTTATCGACAACAAGGCAGCCTACGTGGGCACACGCGACGTGGCCACGAGCCTGCAATCCGACTGGACCTCGAACGAAGACGTGACGGCCCTCTATGCCATGGGCGGCGTCACGATGGATCGCCTGAATATTCTCACGGGAGCGCGGTTTGAATACACGAAGTTCGAGACGGAAGGCTACCAGACCAAGTCTACGGGTGCGGCGATCACGGCGACGCCCGCCTCGCGGAACGCGCGCTTCCGGAATTTTCTCCCCGGTCTCTACCTCACCTACAACGTGTCCAAGCAGACAGTGCTGCGCGCGGCGTGGAGCAATACGTTTGCCCGCCCACAGTTTTCCGAGAATGCGATGCGGCGCACGGTGAGCGACGACAACCGACTCGTGACCGAGAGCAATCCCGGCCTCAAGCCGCTCACGTCGATGAACTGGGATGCGTCGGTGGAGCACTACTTCGCTTCGCTCGGCTCCGTATCCGCGTCGGTGTTTCACAAAGAAATCCGGAATTTCACCTACCAGCGCACGATCCCTGGGGCCGATGCGGCGACCGGCTACGACCTCAGCACGTTTGCGAACGGCGACAAAGGAGTGATCACCGGACTGGAGTTCGCCTATCAACAGCAGTTCAACTTTCTCCCGGCACCCTTCGATGGGCTCGGTTTCATGGCCAATTACACGATCGCCGACTCGTCGGCGAAATTTCCCGCCCGGCCCGGTGAGAAACTGCCCTTCATCGGGCAATCGCGGCGCATCGGCAATCTCGCGCTCACGTATGAGAAAAACGGTTTCTTTGTGCGCGCCGCGCTGAATTTCCGTTCGCCCCGGTTGCGCGAAGACGAACCGCTCGGCGCGAATCCGGCCGAAGATATCTACGTGGACTACTTCACGCAGCTGGACCTGACGGGCAGCTACAAGCTGAGCGCCCGCTGGGAAATTTTCGGAGAGATCTTGAATGTGACCAACGAGGCGTTTCGCGTGCATTTCGCCGAAAGCGCGGGCCGCTTCCGGCAGCTTGAGGAATACGGCCCGAGCGCGAATTTTGGGCTGCGGTGGAAATTGTGAGTGCACGGGCGGGGCGGTCGGCAGCTGGTCGCCCGCCAATCCGAAACGTCCGATGAAGAAATTTCTGCTGATTCCGTTGTGCGCGATGGTGGCCGGTTGCGCGGAGCGGGTGCGGCCCGATGCGGACGCGACCAACGCTCCGGTCAAACCGCGGGTCGTGACGGTGGCGCTGGCCCATGACACCGACGATCCGGCGATTTGGATCAATCGCGCCGATCTCGCGCAGAGCCTCGTGCTTGGCACGGACAAGGACACGGCGGGCGGGCTCTACGCGTTTGACCTGGCGGGGAAAATTGTCGCGCAGACGCCGCCGCTGAAACGGCCCAACAACGTCGATGTGGTGTCGGGGTTGGTATTGGGCGGGAAGGCGACCGATATCGCGGTGACGACGGAGCGGGAAGAGCGGCGGTTGCGGGTGTTCCGGCTGCCGGATCTCGCACCGTTGGACAAAGGCGATCTGACGGTGTTCGACGGAGACGCGGCCCGCGCGCCGATGGGCGTCGCGCTGTATCGGCGTCCCGGTGACGGGGCGGTGTTTGCGATCGTCGGCGGCAAGGGCGGGCCGGCGGAGGGTTATCTGTGGCAATACCGGCTCGAAGACGATGGCGCGGGCAAGGTGAAACAGACGAAGGTGCGCGCGTTTGGCGCCTACAGCGGCAAGAAGGAAATCGAGGCCATCGCGGTCGATGCGGAACTCGGCTTCGTTTACTACAGCGACGAGCAGCACGGCGTGCACAAATACCGCGTCGATCCGGATGCTCCGGACGCCGCGAAGGAACTGGCGCTGTTTGGCACGACGGGATTTGCCAGCGATCACGAGGGTATTTCGATCTATCCGCAGGCGGGCGGCACGGGCTATATCATCGTGTCGAACCAGCAGGCGGACACGTTTCGGATTTTTCCGCGGGCGGGCACGCCGGGGAAGGCGCACGACCATCCGCTGCTCAAGAGCGTGCGGCTCTCGACGCGCGAGAGCGACGGCAGCGAGGTGACGCCGGTGGCGTTGCCCGGATTTCCCGGCGGGTTGTTTGTCGCGATGTCGACGGACCGGACTTTTCAGTTTTACGCGTGGGACGATCTCGCGGCGGCGGCGGGGCTGAAATAAGAAGTGGCGGAAGTGGGCCGGCTGGATGCACGCGAAGCGGAGCACGGCGAGCAACGCGACGGGGGCGTCGCGTCCCCAGCATCGCCGGGGCAAAGCGAAAGACTCTGGGATGCGGTGACTGGCCGGTGCGGGTGGAGCGGCGATTCGCGGAGGTGTGAACAAGTTTGTGACGGGCGGGGCCGTTGCGTGCTCGCCAAGAACGGCGGGAAACGCCTACGGTGCGCGCCTTATGTTCAAAGCCGTTTTCAAGACGCTCGCGCTGCTCGGGCTCCTTTTCATCATGCTCTACGTGGGCATGAACAATACCCACGAAATCAATTTCCATTTCCCGATCGCGGGGTGGACGGACAAGACGCCGGTGCGGGGGACGGCGGCACTGCTTTATTTCGGGGTGTTTGCGGTCGGCGTGCTTGCGGGCACGATTCTGCACAGCCTCAGCGGCAGCAGTGGTGGCGGGAGCGAAAAGGGCGGCGGGAAGAAGAGCGGCGGGTCGAAGGATCGCTGAGCGGAACGGGAGGGCGCGAAGAAAGCGCGTTGAGGTCAACGCGCTCCACCAGCAAGGCGAGCCGGTCGTAATTGTTTACCCGAGGCGGGCGAGGACTTCGCGCGTGAGCGCGGCGAAGGCCTCGGCGCCGGGGGCGGAGGCGTTGTAGAGAGCGATGGGTTTGGCCTCCATCGGGGCTTCGCTGAGGCTGATGTTTTCCGGGATGACTGTCGGGAAAAAGTGGAGACGGCGAAATTCTTTTTCGGAGGGGAGGCGTTGCATCGTCTCCTGATGGAAATTTACGTGGCCGCGGACGCGGGTGAAGACGACGCCGAGGCAGCGGATCTTGAATTCGAGTTCTTCCTTCAGGTAGTCGAGGCGGTCGAGGAGGAGGGAGAGACCGACGGAGGAGAGGAAGTCGGGTTGCATCGGCACGAGGAAAAAGTCGCTCGCGTAGAGCGCGTTTTGCGTGGCGGTCTGGAGATTCGGCGGACAGTCGCAGAGGATGTAGTCGTAGTCCTCGATGACCTTGGCGAGTTTGCGGGAGAAGAGGCGCTCGCGACCGGGACGGGCGGCGAGATCGAGGTCGAGAAACGTGAGGCGCAGGTGGCTGGGCACGAGGTCGAGACCAGGGATTTCGGGGACGACGTTGTGCACGATGCAGTCGGCGAGCTTCGCGGGGTCGGCATCGCGTTTGCGGCGGGCGTCGAGCTCGAAGACGTCGGCCATGGTGCCGTGTTCGTCGGCCCATTTGGTCCACGCGGCCTCGGGCATGAGGCTGAGCGAGGCGTTGGACTGCGGGTCGAGGTCGACGAGGAGGACTTTCTTCTGGTGATCGCGCGCGAGGTAGGCGGCGAGGTTGACGGCGACGGTGGTTTTACCGACGCCGCCTTTCATATTGAGCAGGGAGATGACGGTGGCTTTGGACATGGCGGGTGAACGGGGGATGGGGGCGAGCTTGAAGGTTGGACCGAGGAGAGGCGAAACGAGCGAGCGGAAGGTGTGCCGCGGTGTTAGGATTTTTGCGCGCGCCGCAGATTGTCACAAACGATGGCGGCGGCGATGGCGGCGTTGAGGGATTCGGCGCCGCCGAGGCGGGGAATGGTGACGCGGCGGGTGAGGCGGGCGGCGACGGCGTGGGAAAGGCCGCGGCCCTCGCTGCCGATGACGACGATGGCGTCGCGCAGGGCGGGGAGCGTATGGACGTCTTCGCCGGCGAGGTCGCAGCCGAGGATGGGCGCGGTAGTGGTGGCGAGCGCGGTGGCGAGCTCGGCGGTGTGGGCGTGCACGCGGGCGAAGGAGCCCATGCTCGCGTTGATCACTTTCTGGTGAAAGAGATCGGCGCAATCGGGCGAGAGGACGACGCGGTCGAAGGCGAACCAGTCGGCGAGGCGGAGGAGCGTGCCGACGTTGCCGGGGTCTTGCACGCCATCGAGCGCGAGGGTGAGGCCGCGGTCGAGGGCGCCCGGCGCGAGCGGACGACGTGCGATCGGACCGACGGCGAGGACGGCGGACGGCGTAGGGAAATGCGAGATGCGGGCCATCTCGTCGGGGGTGAGGGCGATCCGGCGCGGCAGGTTTGTCGCGGCGGGTGCGGGTGCGGGCGAGGCGGGCGGACTGAAGTCCGCCCTACTGGTCGTGTAGATTTCGGTGAACGCGAAGTTGGCGGCGAGGAGTTCGGCGATGACTTTTTCGCCTTCGACTACGAAGAGGCCGAGGGCTTCGCGGTGCTTTTTTTCGCGCAGGGAGCGGAGACGGGACAGCTCGGCCTTGGTCAACATGCGGCGATGCTCGGCGGGGCCGGGCAGGGGCGCAAGCGCGGCGCGGTTACTCGCGTTCGGCGAGGATGCCGACGCCGTCGCCGGTCATGTCGAGGTGGTGCGCCGTCATGATGTAGTCGGCGCGACCGCCGGAAGAGACGAGGAGGCCGATTTGAAAATTTTCTTTGGGGAGGAGCCACTTGCGGCGTTGAAAACGGAAGCCGGACTCGAGCCACTTTTCCTGCGGATGGGCGGCGGCGACATCGGCGCGCACATGGTTGATCGTAGTAAAAATGTGCCGTGATTTGGCCGATTGGAAAATCACATGAATCTGGCCGGGAGCGGACGGCTGGCCGGCGCGGGCGACCCAACCTTCGATGGAAAATTCGTGTTCGTTGACGATGATGCGGTCGACGAAATAGGTGAGATCGGCGGTGGGCTGGGCTTTGGGGAATTTGCGCGGCTGGCAGGCCAGCGGCATTTGGTAGAGCCCGGCGAGCTCGACCTCGCGAATGAGGTTGGTGGCGTAAGCGGGATCGGGGTGGAGCGTGAAGCGCCCCAGACCGTCGCGACCGTGGCGTTGGTAATATTCGGCGGCGTTGTCACGGCAGATGACCCAACTGCGGGCGTCGTGGATGAAGGCGAAATTGGCGACGACGTTGAAGACAATGAGCGCGGGGAGGAGGCGGAGCAGGAGCCGGTAGGGGCGGGCGGCGTCGGTGTGCGCGGAGAATTGCACAAAGAGCACGAGGGCCCAGGCGAGGGCGCCGAGCACGTAGTAGCGCGAGTAGACGTGGCCGTGGGTGAGGGCGGCGCGGCCGACGGAAATGAGGCCGAGGGCGCCGATGGCCCAGAGGGCGAGAGGGATCGCGATGCGTTCGCGGGCAAAAGCGCCGCGGTAGAGGGTCCAGCCGAGCAGGGCGAGCAGAGCGCCGCCGAGATAGGGCGCGACGGCGGTGGAGCCAAAGGCGAGCGGTGCACCGAGGAGAATCAGCCAGTAGTGCAGAATGACGACGAGGCCGCCGCCGGTGGCGGTGCCGATGTTGTGGCCGGGGTTGAAGTTGAAACCGAAAAAGAAAATGGCTGCGGCGAACGCGGCGGCCACGAGCCAGCCGATGAGGCGGGGCCAACGGCGCTCGACGGCGAGCACGAGGGCGCCGACGCCCCACACGACGAGTCCGTGGGCGAGCGTAAACGTGGCGAGCAGGGCAAAAAAGATCGCGGTGAGAAAACCTGCGCGGGTGCCGCGCGAGAGGCCGACCACACTGGCGCCGGCGAGGAGGACGATCTGGAAGTGATCGATCGAGGCGCCGGACCACTGGAAGTTTTCGTAGTGCTCGAGTTGGAAGAGCAAAAAGGCGAGCAGCACGCCCATGAGCACGCGACGGACGGTCGTGCCGGCGGTGTAGACGAGGAGACCGCAGAGAGCGCAGATGAACAGATTGCCGATGGCACCGATGACGACAAAATTGACGGTGCCGGTCGTCCAGTAAGAGGTGGCAAAGAGCAGGCGGCTGGTGAAGGTGCGGTGCTCGTTGCCCAACGCGAAGAGGTGGCCGAGGACTTGGGACCACGTGGAATCGCCGTGCAAGCGCAGGAGCAGGAGGAGGGCGGTGTCGAGCTCGTCCCAGTAGGCGACATTGCGGGAAACGAGGAGCGCCCGCGTGAGAATGAAGAGGACCGGCAGGAGGGCGACCGCGACGAGCACCCGGACGAGAGTGCGTTCGGAGCGGAAAAACGGAAGCCGGCCGGCGGGAGAAATCATGCGTGGGCGAAACCGAAGAAGAAGGATGAAGCGGAGCGTGGCGAGAGGAACAAGGGCTTATTCGTGACCGAACGGTCAGGTTCTGCTCGGCGGTGCGCCGGGTGCAAGGGCGGGCAGGGAAAACGGTCAAAGCTTTGGCTTTTCAAGCGGGGCTCGGACCGTAAGGTGGCGCGATGAAGCGCCTGTCCCCCTGCTTGTTGCTCGCACTGAGTTTATCGCTGATCGTCGCACCGTTTGCCTTTGCGGCGGGCGCGGCGGCGTCGGCTCCGTCGGACCGCTCGCCGGCGGCACCGATCGCGGCGGCGGTGACGACGGTCACGGGCATCGCGATCTCGCCGCTGCTCGGCACGGGCGCGTATGGCGCTTACCAATGGATGATGGCGAAAGACGACGCGGCGCGGGCGGCGCTGCCGTGGTATGCGCAGATCAGTTTCTTCGGTCCGGCGCTGTTGATCGTCGGCGCGTGTGCGGTGAAGGATGCGCTGGGCGCGGCGGTGCCGCCGGGCATGAAAAAACCGCTCGATGTGCTGGAGACGATCGAGAACAAGGCGACGGGGCTCGTGGCGGCGGGGGCGGTGGTGCCGTTTACGATGAGTGCGCTCTCGGGGATGTTACTTGGTGGCAAAGTGGGCTCGACTGAGGCGGCACTATCGGCCGACGGGCTCGCGATGATCCAAGTGGGCGCGATGGATTTTTCGGCGGTGTTGAACGTGCTGACGGTGCCGTTCGGTTTGGCGGTGTTCGCCGTGGTGTGGATGGCGTCGCACGCGATCAACGTCCTGATCCTCCTCAGTCCGTGGGGCGCGATCGATGCGGCACTGAAGGGTATGCGCACGGCGCTGCTGGGACTGCTCACGCTGAGCGCGACGATCAATCCGTGGCTGGGCGCGGTGCTCTCGCTGGTGGTGATCATCGTGGCGTGGCTGGTGGCGGGCTGGGCGTTTCGCCTGACGGTTTTTGGCTCGGTGTTTTGCTGGGATTTCTTCACGCGGCGGAGCGGACGGTTTTCGCCGAAGGAGAACGACAACCGGATGTTTGCGGGCGCGGCGCTGCCGGGAGTGCCGCTGCGGACCTACGGGCGGCTCGTGCAACGCACCGAGGGCGGTCTGGAATTTTTCTACCGTCCGTGGCTGTGGCTGCCGGAGCGCAGAGCGAAGGTCCCGATGTCGAACGCGCAGATTGCGATCGGGCGCGGGTTGTTTTTCTCGACGGTGACGGTGCAGGATGCGGGCACGTTGTTTTTGCTGCCGCCGCGCTACCGCGGGCATGAGGAAATTCTCGTGCGCGCCTACCAAATGGGCGGCGGGGTGCGCGAAGCGGGCCTGCGCAAGGCGTGGAGTGTGTTGCGCGAGTTGTTTGGCGGCGGCGCGGCGAAGACGCAGCTCGTCTGAGGGGGTGCGCGGGGCAGGCGGCGGAATGCGGCTTGCCCGCGGAGGGACTTCGGCGCGACGGTAGGTTCATGAAACCCCTGAAACGTCGGTTCGTGAGCTTGGTGTGCGCGTGGTTGGCGATCTGGGCGGGCGCGGCGGCATTGCCGGTGCGCGCGGCAGAGGTGGCCGTGAAAAACGGTGAGCGGCGGTTGCTCTATGTTGCGGTGCCGGGCATCCGGAACTACCTCGAGCGCGGCGGGCACGGCGTGCTGGTGTTCGATATCGACCGCGGGCACACGTTCGTGAAACGCATCCCGGCGCGCGGGCTCAATCCGACCGACGGCAAGCCGCTCAACGTCAAGGGTGTGGTGGCGAGTGCCGCGACGGGCCGGCTCTACGTGAGCACGCTGCGGTTCGTGACCTGTTTCGATGTGCTCACCGACAAAATCGTGTGGGAGAAATCCTACGAGGGCGGCTGCGACCGCATGGCGCTCTCGCCCGACGGGAAGACGATGTATTTGCCCTCGCTCGAGAAGGATCACTGGCACGTCGTCGATGCGCTTAGCGGCGACATCATCAAGCGAATCGACATCAAGGCGGGGGCGCACAACACGCTCTACGGGCCCAACGGCACGCGGGCCTATCTTGCGGGACTGAAATCGCCGATGCTGCGCGTGGCCGATACGGCGACGCACACGATCGTGAAGGAAGTCGGACCGTTTGGTTCGGCGATCCGGCCGTTTACGATCAATGGGCGGCAGACGCTCGCGTTTGTGAACGTGAACGGACTGCTCGGTTTCGAAGTGGGCGATCTCGTGACGGGACAGAAATTGCACCGGGTGGAAGTGGCGGGTTTCAAACCGGGCGTGCCGAAACGCCATGGGTGTCCGAGTCACGGCATCGGCCTCACGCCCGACGAAAAAGAAGTGTGGGTGTGCGACGCGGCAAACCAGCGGATGCACCTTTTTGACACGACGGTGATGCCGCCGAAACAGGTCGCCAGCATCCTCGTGCGCGACGATCCGGGTTGGATCACGTTCAGCCTCGATGGAAAGTTTGCGTATCCCTCGACGGGTGAGGTGATCGACGTGGCGACGCGGAAGATCGTGACCACGCTGAGGGACGAAAACGGGACGATCGCCGAGAGCGAGAAGATCGTGGAGATCGACTTCGCGGGAGGAAAACCAGTGCGCGCGGGCGATCAGTTCGGCATCGGGCGGGTGCTGCGATAGGCGGCGGTCAGGCGACGAGTGCACGCAAACCGTGCACGAGGCGGCCGATGCCCTCGGTGGCGGTGTCGGGGGCGAGGGCGCCGTAGGCGACGCGGAGCGGGCAGCCGTGCGTGAGGCCGAAGGCGCTGCCGGGGATCACGGCGACGCGGTGTTCGCGCACGAGACGTTCGACGAGGGCGAGCGGCGCGAGGTCTGAGCGCACGCGGAGAAAAAAGTAGAACGCGCCGTCGGCGGGCGGGATTTCGCAGAGGCCGTCGGCCACGAGCGGAGCGAGCGCGGATTGCACGGTGGTGCGCACGGCGGCGATGGCGCGAAGTTTTTCGCGGACGTAGGGCGCGCCGCCACCGACGGAGGGGTCGAGCGCGCCGATGGCGACGTGTTGGGAAATCACGGGCGGACAGATGACGACGGTGTCCTGGATCTTGCGCATCGCGGTTTCGAGGGCGGCGGGGTAAACCATCCAGCCGATGCGCCAGCTCGCGAAGCCGTAGGATTTCGAAAGCGAGAAAAGCGAAATGGTGTGGGCGGCGGCGCCGGGGATCGAAGCGGGGGAGAAGTGGGTGACTCGGTCGTAGGTGAAATATTCGTAGGCCTCGTCGTTAATGTGAAAAATGCCGTGCTCGGCGCAGAGGGCGTTGACGGCGCGGAGCGTGGCGGCGGGGTAGACGGCGCCGGTGGGATTGTTGGGCGAGACGGTGAGGATCGCGCGTGTGCGCGGGGTGATCGCGGCGCGCAGGGCGGCGAGGTCGAGCTGGTGATTGGAGTCGGTCGGCACGAGCACGGGACGGCAGTTGGCCATCGTGACGGCCATCTCGTGGTTGAAGTAATACGGCGTCGGCAGAATGAACTCGTCGCCGGGATCGGCGATCGCGAGCACAGCGTTGAGGAAGGCTTGGTTGCCGCCGGCGGTGACCATCGTGCGATTGCCGTGGGCGGCGCCGACGCGCACGCCGTTTTCGGCGGAAAGCTTTTGTTCGAGGGCGTCGACGAGTGCGGGGATGCCGACGACGGGTTGGTATTTGTGGTTCGACGGCTCGGCGAGGAAGCGCGCGATCTGCTCCAGCGCGGCGGGCGGCGGGCCGTAGTTCACCACGCCTTGGCCGAGGGAGATCGTGCCGGGGTGGGTGCGAATGAGGTCGGCTACGACGGGGATGATCGGCGACTGGACGGCCGCGAGGCGGCGGGATTCGGACATGGAGAGGGATTGTGGGGAGAGAGAGACTACTTGGAAAACGTCCGCGGCTTCGAGGTGACGGGTTGCGGGAAGGGCACGCCCCAGAGAGTCGGATGATCTTGCGGGGCGCGGTCGGCGTCGGGCGCGAGGTGTTTGAAGAAATCGTCGAAGCGCAGGCTGCACTGGAGACGGCGCTGGGTTTTCGAGTCGATCTTCGGATTCACGATGATGACAGATTGGGTGAAGGGCGGGGCGTTTTTGATTTTCTGCGCGGCAGCGCGGGCTTCGGCGGGTGAGAGTGATTTGTCTTTGATGACGGCGTCGAGGCGCTCGAGGTCGGCGAGGGTGACGGGGCCCCAGAGTTTTTCCCAGGTGGCGGGATCGATGCGGGGAGCGATGAGATTAACGAAGTGCTTTTCGTCGCCGTCTTGTCGCCAGAAACCGACTACGAGAATGAAGGGCTCGGTGATTTTGCGTTGGCGAAGGGCGTCGCCGAGGTCGACGGGCGTGCCGTATTTCGCGGCCTTGGGATTCACGGGAATGCCGCCGAAACGTTTGTTGGCGGAGGCGGGGATGTCCCATTTCTGCGTGTAGCGGGAGGGTTGGTAGCCGTCGAAAAACGTGTCGCGCACCCACTGTTCAAGGACGAGGCCGTGTTGCTGGACTTCCTGCGCGGAGGCGACGGCGAGCGTCGCGACGAGGATGGCGGCGCGGAGGAATCGCGAGAACGGGTTTCGACGCAACCTCATGGCCGAAGGGCGAGGAGCGCGCGGGCGTCGGCCTCGGGATCGGCAGACGTGCGGCGGGCGAGCACGTAACGATTGGTGGCGGACGTGGTGTCGCCGACGCGAAGGGTTTTCAACGGTCCGACGGTTTCGTGCTCCACGTAGGGGACGGGGTCGGCGTTGCCGTAGAATTCGGCGATGCAGCCGCCGTCGGGATAGGTCGCGCCGGGGACGCGGTCGGCGGAGATTTTCAGCAGGTGTTTGGAACCCACCCAGACGAGGTCGGTGGCATCGTTGCCGACTTTGTAGGATTTGGCGGGCAGGCGCACGAGGCGGAGCAGATCGCCGCGGCGTTCGCTCGCGCCCGGCGGGGCAGGCCATTGCGGGGCGAGGCCGGTGGGGAATTTTGAATCGGTGGGAACCGGAAGAAACGACGCGATGGGTTCGCGGAGTTGGGTGATGATCCAGACGGAGACGTCGAGCGGAGGGCCGGAGATCTTTTCGTAGGTGGTCGCGATGCGCATCGCGGGCGCGGCGGCGTCGAGCGTGATGCGTCGCACCGTGCGCAGGCCGAAGCGCAGACTGGTAGGCGAGGTGAGCGTGACGGAACGATCGGCGTTGATGGTCGCGGTGAGCGGGGAGGCGTCGAATACATCGGGTGGCGGCCACTTCCAATCGGACTGGGGCGCAGGCCACGTTTTATCGCCGCCGAAACTGCCGACCGCGACTTTCCACGGATCGACGGGCATGGGGCGGCCGAGGAGTTTTTCGTTTTCCCAAAACGGGCCGTCGGGTTCGCCGATGAAGCGGAACTGCATGACGCGGCCGATGGAGGGCACGATGACGACTTCGACGAGGCGATTGCGGAGGACAACGGCATCGGTCCAGCCGTGGTGGGACTGGCCGGTGAGGGCCGTGACGGGCGCACCCGCGGTGAGCGCTTGGGCGGCGAGGCCGCGGACGGCGACGGTTGGGGCGAGAAGGGTGAACGCCAGCAGCGTGAGCAGGGGGGGGACGCGCATGGCGGGAGGTTGGGCGGGCGCGGGGGCGGGCACAAGGCCGGGGGCGCGGGGGCGGAAATTTCGCGGACTCGACGTGAGCGGGGGCGGCGTGCAGTTTCCTGAGCAAGTCAACGGACGCGCAGTCTCCGCCAATCGGCGGTGAGCGCGGACCGGCGATTAACCCCACTATGTCATCCATGAACCGTCGCCATTTCCTCAAGGCCGCGGCCGTCACCGGAACAGGACTTACGATCCTGCGGAGCGGCACGCTGTTTGGTCAGAATACCCCGAACAAAAAACTCAACGTCGCGCTCATCGGTGTGTGGGGGCGCGGACTGGCCCACTACGCGGGCCTTGCGAATGAAAACGTGGTTGCGCTGTGCGATGTGAACGAAGCGCGTTTCCCGGAAGCGCTGAAGAAATTTCCCGGTGCGAAGACCTACGTCGACTGGAGGAAATGTCTCGAGCAAAAGGACGTCGAGGCTGTGGTCATCTGCACGGCGGACCACTCGCACGCGCACGTCGCGATGTGGGCGATGAACCGCGGGATGCACGTCTACTGCGAAAAACCGATCGGCATGAGCGTCGACGAGTGTCGCGTGCTGCGCGCGAAATATCTCGGGATGAAGAACAAGATCGCGACGCAGGCGGGCACGCAGCGGCACGCGAATCCGAATTTCGCGCGCGTGCGCGAGCTCATCAAGGATGGTGCGGTCGGCGATTTGCAGGGCGTGTTTGCCTGGGGTAACCGCAAGCTCCCGCGTCCCGGATATTTGCCGGCCGAGGGCACACCGCCGAAGGACTTCAATTACGATCTGTGGATCGGGCCGTCGCCGTATCATCCCTACAACCCGGGATATTTTTCCGGCGGGCCCGGGGCGAATTGTCTGCAGTGGAATATGTATTGGGACTTCGGCACCGGCCAGGTCGGCGACATGGGGAACCACACGATGGACCTCGCGTGGAATGCGATCGACGCCGGGCACCCGACCTCGATCGAGGCGAAGGGCGACGCGTTTAATCCCGATGTGACGCCGGTGGAACTCACGGCGCATTTCAACCATCCGGCCAACGACTGGCGCCCGGCGATCCGCGTGAGCTGGTATCAGGGCGGGGCGCTGCCGACGCCGCCGAAACCGTGGATCGATCTGAACAAGATCGGGCATGGCGTGATGTTCAAGGGCTCGAAGGGCGTGCTCGTGGCGGATTTCAACACGCGCATGTTGATCCCGGCGGCCGATTCGTCGGACCTCACCTATTACAAAGTGCGCAAACCGTCCGAGGTGACACCGCCGATGGGCAACTTCCAGGAGGAGTGGTTCAAAGCGTGTAAGGGAAATCTGAAGACTTCGTGCAACTTCGACTACAACGGACTCATGACCGAGCAGATGGCGCTCGGGCTCGTCGCGTATCGGGCGGGCAAGAAACTCGAATACGACGGCAAGGCCGGTAAAGTGACGAACAGCCCGGAGGCGAATGCGCTGCTGAAGCGCGAGTATCGCGCGGGGTGGCCGTTGAACGGCTGAGTCGATCAGGCGATTGCGCCGGAATTTGAAAACGTGGCGGCCGGAAACGGCCGCCATTTTTATTTCCGACCGCGGACGAGGTAGCCGAGCGGGGCGACGGTTTCGCCGGTGGGCAGAGCGTGAGGGGTGGGACCGAAGTTGACGGTGACGGCGATGCCGTTGGCGTAAGTTGTCTCCTGCACGTCGCGGTTCGGGGTGAGGAAGCGGTGATCGGTCATCTCGGCGGTGGCGACGTCGCGCACGATCGCGCTCGTGTGGCGGTAGCTTTGGGCGAAGCGCTCCTTGTGTTCGGTCCAAAATTTCCGGTCGAACATGAACATGGGCGGCACACCGTAGAGGACGTTGAAGAGGTCGCGTTTGTCCCAGAGAGCGGGGAGCTTGTTGTTGTAGTCGCCCCAATACCAGTAGGAGACGGTGCAGTCGTGGAAGACGAGTTCCCAGAGCGGGAGGCGGTAGGTGTGGCCGAGCTGAAATTTCGCGACGCGCTCGGGGACGTCGTTCCAGATTTCCTGCATGCGGCGGCCGGCGTCGGGCACGCGGTAGGGCCCGAGGCTCATCATGCCTTCGAAGAAATGGAGATAGGGAACGGAGGCGTCGTGGCCGGTCTCGCAGCCGGTGACGAGGCGGTTGTCCTCCGAGACGTAGCGGAGGAGATCCATTTTCGCCTGCTTGCTTTGCGTGCGCGTCATCGGGTGCGCGGGGTCGTAGCATTCGTTCCACGGGGCGGCGGTGGTGGTGTCGATGAAGCGGCCGAGGTATTGGTGCGTGGCGAGTTCGCCGGGGATGCGCTCGCGAGCGTAGGCGACGGCTCGGAGATCGCAGATCACGCCGCAGGGAATCATCGCGCCGTCTTTCGCAGTGACGCCCCAGCCGGGCAGGTGGCGACCGGTGGCGTCGGTGATGATGTCCTTGGGCCAGGCGGCGGTGGTCCAGTCGGGGTGGATCGTGCGGAGCCGCGTGAAATTCGCCGGGTCCATCACGTCCTGATAAATATCGTAGCGGCTGGTGAGGACACCGAGCGCGTTCATGGCGGCGATGCCCTCGGGGTTTTGGCGGTTGCTCCAGAGGATGCGTTCGATGCCGGCGGCACGCATTTCGCCGAGAATGCCGAGGGCGTCGCGGTCCCACGACCAGACATTCACGGCGCCGAGAAGGCGGTCGACGTGGGGGTTGGCGCGGCGTTTTTCTTCGAGGGTTTTGAGGAGGCCGAGTTGCTGGGCGTGGGCGCGGTAGCGTTTCGCGATGGCGACGTGGCCGCCGTGTTCGAAAAACGCGTAGCGCACGCGGCGCTCGTAGCCGAACTGGCCGCGCTGTGCTTCCCAGGCGGGGGAGATGGCGAGTTTTTGGTCGAGACGGTCCACGCGGATGGAGGCATCGTCGGGAGTTTCGAGGATGGCCATCTGGCCCCGGTCGCCATCGGTGAGGCCCCAGAAGGCCATGCAGATGCCGTGACCGCCGTAGGCGATGAGTCGCATCGACGGGATGCTCGGGTCGTCGACGGGGTAGGAAATGCCCTCGTTCATCGGGATGACAAGGTAGTCGCCTTTCTCGCCGGCGAAGGGCTGGGGAAACACGAGGGTCGACGGCAGCGGACCCTCGGCGGAAAGGGCGACGGTGAACTCGGGGCGGTCGGCGTCGAGTTGGAGACGGGCGGTGAGGTCGAGGCCGGACGCGGCATGATAGAGCGCGAGATCGAGGCGGTTGCCGACGACGACGGCGGTCTTGAGGATCGTATCGTGATTCAGGTTGCGCTGCGTCCAACGACGGGACGAGCGGCGGTCGACGACGTCGAAGGTGCCGTCGGCGGTGTGGAGCGTGATATCGAGCGCGGCGTTCGAGAGGCGCAGGGCGGCCGGGAAATTTTTCGGGCGGAGGGCGAAGACGTTGGCCTTTTTGACGATGGCGGTGTCGTCGATCCAGGCGACCAGACTGCCGCCGCCGAGGAAGCGCGGCTGGATGGCGGTGACGCCGGGCGGGATGACAAAACGGGCAACGAGCTGCTGCCACTCGGGTGTCGTGCGCGTGCTGCGCGAGCCGAAAGACCAACTGATGACTTTGTGATCCGCGCCCCATGTGGAGGCGGCGAGGAGCAGATTGCCGGTGCCCTCGATTTTGATCCACGCGGTGAGTTCAATGAGATCGCCGGGGACGACGGGGAGGCGCGTGCCGGTTTCGAAACTCCAATCGGCGACGCCGGTGTGAACGATTTTCGCAGCGCTCATGCCGGTGTGCGTGTGCTCGCGGCTGAGCTCGGCCTGACCGGTCTGCGGTTCGCGCGTGAAGAGGGTTTTCCAGCCGGCGAGACCGGCTTCGAAACCGCCGTTGGGGATGGCAAACTCGGCGGCGACGAGAGCGCGGCAGCCGAGGAAAAACACGGCGGCGCGAAAGAGAGGGCGGAGGCGCGAAGCGTTCATCGTGCCACGAAGTTATCGGCAACGGTCGCGGGGCTCAAGGTTGCGAAACGGGGTGGGAGGGGGCAGCAGCGCGACGCGCCGGGCGGGAACGGCGGACTAATCAGAGCAGGATTGCACCGCGGCGTGTGGCGGTTTCGCTTGGAGCTATGCGCCACCCCTTTGCCCTCCTGCTGTTAGCGTGTGTGTTGACGGTTGTGTCGTCGGCCCAACCGGCCGCGAAACCCAATATCATCTTCATCCTCGCCGACGATCTCGGCTACGGAGAGCTCGGTTCCTACGGACAGAAGCAGATCCGCACGCCCAATCTCGACCGCCTGGCGGCGGAGGGCATGCGCTTCACGCAATTCTACGCGGGCAGCACGGTGTGCGCGCCGTCGCGCAGCGTGTTGATGACAGGCAAACACCTCGGCCACACCACGGTGCGGGGCAACGCGGGCCGGCTCGGCTACGCGGCGCAAACGTTGCGGCCGGACGACGTGACGGTGGCGCGCGTGCTGCGCGAGAACGGCTACGCGACGGGCCTTATCGGCAAATGGGGCCTCGGAGAGGCCGACTCGGTGGGCGCGCCGTGGAAGCAGGGTTTCGACTATTTCTTCGGGTTCATCAACCAGACGCACGCGCACAACCACTACCCGGATTTTCTTTGGAGAAATACGGAGATCGTGAAGCTGCCGAACGACATCACGGCGTCCGGTCAGGCGCCGGGTGCGGGCTATGCGACGAAGCGGATCGCATATGCGAGCGATCTGTTTTTCGAGGACACGCGGGCGTTTGTGCAGCGCAACCGGGCGCAGCCCTTCTTCCTGTTTCTCGCGCTGACGACGCCGCACGGGAACAACGAACGCTCGCGCGACCTCGGCGAGGGCAACGAAGTGCCGGACAACAGCGCTTACGCCGACCGTAGTTGGAACGAGTCGCAGAAAAACCATGCGGCGATGATCACGCGGATGGACGACGGC
Organism: Opitutus sp. GAS368; assembly: GCA_943372705.1. Classification (GTDB taxonomy): domain Bacteria; phylum Verrucomicrobiota; class Verrucomicrobiia; order Opitutales; family Opitutaceae; genus GAS368. The sequence goes on from CALRZR010000009.1 coordinate 46,338, forward strand.
GTCGGCGACGTGATGAAATTTCTACGCGAGCAGAAACTCGACGAGAATACGCTGGTGATGTTCTCCAGCGACAACGGGCCGCACCGCGAAGGCGGGCCGAACTACGATCCGACGTTTTTCACCGCGAGCGGGCCGTTGCGCGGCATCAAGCGCGCGCTCACCGACGGCGGCATCCGGGTGCCGTTTATCGCGCGTTGGCCCGGGAAAATCAAAGCGGGCAGCGTGTCGACGCACGTCGGCTACTTCGGCGATCTGATGACGACATGGGCCGAAGTCGCGGGCGCGAAGGCGCCCGGCGGGCTCGACAGTCTCAGTCTCGTGCCGACCTTGCTCGGCCGCGGGGAGCAGGCGAAACACGAGTATCTCTACTGGGAATTCTACGAGGGTGGCGTGTCGCAGGCGGTGTTGATCGGCGGACGCTGGAAAGGCATCCGGCTGAAAACGCAGACCGCGCCGATCGTGCTCTATGATTTGGCGGCGGACCTCGGCGAGCAGACCGATGTGGCGGCGAAACATCCGGAGATCGTAGCACGCGCGGCGGAAATCATGCGCACAGCGCGGCACGACAACGAGCACTGGAAGCTTTCGGGGAAGTGAACCGGTAGACCGAGTGGCTGCGCTTGCGCGGGGCGCGAGGCGGCGTTCAACTCGGGGTTCCCATGATCGGTCTCCACGAAGGCAAGGGGTCGCCCCTGAAAAAGAAGCAGGTCGAGCGCGTGTTTGCGCTGCGGATGCACGTGATCGCGTGCCGCCCGGTGATCTGGCGGCGTCTGCTCGTGCGCGAATCGATGTGGCTCTCACGTCTGCACGACACGATCCAGGTGGCGTTCGACTGGTTCGATTACCAGACGCATGCGTTCAATCTCGACGATTTGCGTTTCGGCAATCCGCTAAAGCGCGAGGAACTCACGATCGAGGACGACCGCGATGTGTCGCTCGCCGATCTCGATCTCGAACACCGCGAACGGTTCACCTACGGCTACCATTTCGGCGAGGGCTGGCAGATCGAGATCAAGGTCGAAAAGACCGGGGCGGTGGAGAAGGGACTGTTTTATCCGACGTGCATTGGCGGCGAGCGCGCGGGTCCGCCGGAGGATTGCGGCGGGATCGAGGCGTTTCACGACATGCTCGCGTGCATCAAGGAACCGGAGACGGAGCTCGGTCGCGAGTGGCTCGAATGGCTGGGGCCCGACTACAATCCCGAGGCCTGCGATCTGGAGAAGATCAACAAAGCGCTGAAGAAACTCGGAAAGTAACCCGAATGTTTCCGGCGAGCCGTGGGCAGATGGCCCGGGGGCTGCTAGAAACGCGGGGTTCTTTGGCGGTTTCGTGGTCAGTCGGGAGGCCGTGGGCGATGGTAGCCGGCCGCCTCCATCTGATCATGAAGCACAATAACCGATACCTTCAGGTGGTGCAGCCCGGCATGGTGTCCGGAGTGGCGTTTGTGACCGCGTATGAAATCGAAAATTTCCACGCAACCGCGAACGACGATCTCCCGGAACCCGAATATGCCGCCGCATCCGTGGAGGAAAAATCCAGTCCGTTGGCACGCGCCACGGAGCGCCTCTCCGGGGTGTTCCGCCGGTTCGTCCCGCACCCGCTGCGGCGCAAAGCCGTAGCCTAAACCAGCACACGATTCCGGGGCGGAGGAGCGATCCTCCGTCCCGGATTTTTGTTGGTGACGAGTCATACCACCGGCTCGTGAGATTTGGACGATTGGGTCGGCGCGGGCGCGAGCATGCGATCCCAGCCACCGCTCGTTAACACGAGCGGCTACCCCGAGCCTGCTGAAGTCCCGGCTTCACGAGCGTTTGGTATGGGGCGGGAGTGACGGGCACCCGGACACAGCTTGCGCGGGGAAAACGCGTTGGGGTCAACGCGTTCCACCTCGGAGATTGGGCGGCGGATTTTCCGCTCAGTGCGATTCGGCGAAGCTCGTGATCGAGTGCCACTCGAGGACTTCCTGGAGGAGGGCGCTCTCGGTTTTCAGCACGATGCGTTCGAGGCTGTTCCACGTCTGGCAGAAGGTGACGCGCTTGCGGCTGTCTTCGAGCATGAGCTGCATTTCGCGGAAGCGGGCGACGCGGCGCTGGAGATCGTTGATCGAGATGAGCGAGATGAACGACGCGGCGATCACCGGCAGCGAAATTGGCAGGAAATAAAACACGGAGGTTTCGAGCCAATGCGGCACTGCGAAGTGCCCGGTATGGCAGACGGCGTAAGCGAGCGTGCAGGCCATCGCGAGGAGGGTGGCGACCCAGAAACCCATTTTCAGGCGCTTGAAGAGCGGGAGCGCGCGGGCCTCCTGGCGGCGGTAGTAGGCGAGCTGGTCGTCGATGCGTTTCTCGAGGTAAATGCGGCGAAAATCGTCCATCGGGACGGGCTGCGCGTTGGCGGAGCGGCTGTGCAAAATGTGCAACGAGCGCGTGAGGCCGCGCACGCCGGGGAGATCGAGATCTTCGAAGAGCGGGGCGGCGCGCGGGAGTCCCCACGTCGCGAGGGCGGAGCGGCAAAATTCAGCGGCTAGCCGGCACCGCACCCAACTGTGATGCGAGTGGTGGTGATGGTGGAGCACGAGGGCCACGCCGAGAGCGCCGGCGAGGCAGAGGAGCTTGATCCAGGGAATCGCCATCAGGTGCAGATCGAACGAGAGCGCGCCGGCGGCGATGAGGGTGGCGACGACGTGCAGCGCGACGGTGAGCACGATCAGGCGGCGAAACTGCGGGGCGCCGTGGCTCGCGGCGAAATCGCATTTTTGCTGAAACGCGAAGATGTGGCCGGGGGCTTTGAACGGATTCTCGCCCCAGCCGGCGGACTTGGCGGGGAGCTGGTTCAGTTTGGCGAGCGTCTGGTCGGTGCGGTCGAGTTTGTCGAAATTATCGCGGCGAACTTCGAGCGTGTGGGCGTCGATCACGACGACCGGTTTACCGAGCGAACGCGCGTAGCCGACGACATCGGCGGTGCCGCCTTTACCGCGGGCCGGCTGGCCGTCCCAGACGGCGAGGAGCACGTCGGCGCCGTTGACGGTCTCCATGCCGCAGTCGAGGTAGGCGTCTTCGCGCGTGCCATTTTCGGTGATCACGCGGACGTGCTCGGCGTGGGTGAGCATCGTCTCGACGGCGTTCCAGTCGGCGGCGGAAAAGTCTTTTTGGAATTCGGCTTTGGGCAGCGGGAGGATCGCGTGCCACGAGAGACCGAGCGCGCGGGCCTGGGCGACGAACATCTGGTCGCTGCCGTCGGCGACGGAGGAGAGCGCGAGCCACTCGCCCGGGGCTTCGGCGCGGAGCGATTCAAGGGCGGCGGTGAGGGCGCGCGCGACCCCGGCGGGATCGGCCACGGAACGGTGACCGGAAAATCCGACGACGTGAAACAGCGGCAGTTCGGAGGACTCGCTCATGCGGCAGGAGGTCATCGCACGCCGGCCCGCGCGGTGCGTCAACGGAGAAGCCGACGGAGACAAAAGATCCGCGACAGGCGCAGCGCGGGCGGGGTCAGAAATTCGCGGGCGTCGCGGGAGCTGGTTTGCCTGGCGCGGGGTTGGAGCGTTTGGATGGATCCGAGTAGTTCGGCGACATCGGGAAGAACGGCGCGATGACGTCGATCACGGGCTTCAGGAACGCGGGTTCGGTGCGCGTGAACGTCCAGTGGAGCGTGAGCATGCCGAAGATCAGGATCAAAATGAAGGCGACGAGACCCGGGTTGATGCCTTTCAGGAAGCGGTAGAAACTCAGTGTCATCATCACCGCGAAGAAGGCGCAGATGATGGTGAGAAACGCGTGTTCGGCGAGGAGCGGCTGGATGAGTTTCCAGAACGAATCCCAAGCTTTGGCGAGTGGTGAGAGGTCGACGTCTTTCAAGGTGGCGGCCGGGAAGGTGTCGCAGACGTGCGGGGGGCGTCAAAAAAGAACTTATACGCGGGGGTTGCAGCGAGTGCGTAGAAAACAGTGTGCTTCGGCGTGGGTGGTGCGAGAGTGGAAAACAATCTTGTGACGCAACGGAGGCTGGCGGTCGGGGGCGGCATGGGCATTGCTCCGTCAGCGCAATCCGGGCTATCCCACCCCTCCCGGAGTCGCTCTTTTGCCACATGAACGTCCCCGCGCCGTCATCGCCTGCGTCTGCCCCTGTGTCGGGGATCGGCGCGACCGACGGTGCGAAACGCTATCGGGTGTTCTTAAGTTACAGCCATGCGGACACAAAGTGGGCGCGGTGGGTGATGCGGAGGTTGGAAGGCTGGCGGGTGCCGAAACGTCTGCACGGACGGATGGCGCCGATCGGCGAGGTGGGTGCGCGAATTGCGCCGGTGTTTCGGGATCGCGACGAATTGCCGACGACGAGCGATCTCGGCGAGTCGATCCGGGCGGCGCTGCGGGAGTCGGCGACGCTCGTGGTGATCTGTTCGCCGGCGGCGGCGAAGTCGCGGTGGGTGCGGGAGGAGATCGTGGCGTTTAAGCGGCTGCACGGCGAGCGGCGGGTGTTTGGGTTTATCGTGAGCGGCGAGCCCAAGGTGGAGGGGACGGACGAGGATTGTTTTTCACCGGCGTTGCGCGCGGAGATCGGGGCCGACGGCGAGCTGTCGGCGCGGCCGGCGGAGATCGTGGCGGCGGATGCGCGGGTAACGGGTGACGGGAAAGAGGTGGCGCTCGTGCGGTTGCTGGCCGGGCTGTTGGGCGTGGGCTTCGACGAATTGCGGCAACGCGAGCAGGCGCGGCGGCTGCGGCGGATGACGTGGATCGCGGCGGGATCGGCGGTCGGGATGGCGGTGATGTTCGGGCTGGCGGTGGCGGCGTGGCGGGCGCGGAACGATGCGCAGCGGCGGCAGGCGAACGCGGATGATTTGCTGACGTTCATGCTGGGCGATCTGCGGGACGAGTTGAAGAAAATCGGGCGGCTCAGCGTGCTCGACGCCGTGGGGGCAAAGGCGATGGCCTATTTCGACTCGCTCGATGTGCGCGACGCGTCGGACACGGCCCTGGCGCGGCAGGCCACGGCGCTTACGCAAATCGGTCAGAACCGGCTCGACCAGGTGCGGTATGCGGAGGCGTCGGTGGCGTTTGCCACCGCGTATGAGCGCGCCGCGGCGCTGGTGAAGCGCAATCCGGCGAACAAGGACATGTGGTTTGAACGCGGGCGGGCAGAACACTGGCTGGGCTACACGGATTTGCAGCGGCGGGAGTTGGTGTCGGCAGGCAGGTGGTTCGCAAGATACCGGGACACGGCAAGGGGGCTCTGGGAGTTGGACCGCGCGGACGCGCGGAGCCGGCATGAGGTGGCCTACGCGCAGCAGAGTCTGGCGGTATTGAAAGTGGAATTGGGCGACTACGCCGACGCCCGGGCGAGTTTCGTCGCGGAGCGGGAAATGCTTGAGCGCCTGTCGGCCGCCAAGCCGAGTGATTTGCAGGTGAGGTTCGAGTTGTCGGTGAATGACTCGTGGCTGGGGGTGACCGCCGAGCGCCGGGGTGAATATGCGGAGGCGGTGGAACATTTTGGCCGGGCGGCCGGCACGATGGAAGCCGTGATCGCGGAGGAGCCTGGCACGGCGTTTTGGCGATTTGAATGTGCGGACCGCTACTCGCACCAAGGCATTGTGCTCGGTTGCACCGGGCGGCATGCGGAATCGCGGCGGGCGTTGCACCGGGCGCAAGAACTGATCGGTCCGTTGGCGGCCAACGATCCGCAGAACCGGAATGCTTCCGCCCGCGTCGCCGCCGCGGGAATTGTGCAGGCGGCGTCGGCGCTGGCGGAAAGCGATTGGACGGAGGCGGCCCGGCTGTTGGAAGCTTCCCGGCGGCGGTTGGAACCGATCGTGGCCGATGAGCCCACCTCGCCGACGAACGCCAATTTTCTGGTGCGGGCTTGGCGGATCGAGGCGTTGCTGCGGCTGGCGCAAGGACGGACCGATGCCGGCGAGGCGGCGGCGCGCGCGATCGTTTTGGTGCAGCCGTTTCTGACGAAGGAAACGGCGGGTGATCGAATTGTGCGGACGGAATCGGCCGAGGCCTATTTGGTGGCGGGGCTGGTGGCGGACCGGGCCGGGAACGAGGAGGCTGCGCGACAGCACTGGCAGCAATCGCTGGACCTGCTCGACCCGGACTGGCTCAACTCGTGCCACTGGCGGCTGCTCGATCCTGCCGCGCGGGCCTTGATCCTGCTCAAACGATACGACGAGGGTAGGTCGCTGATCGATCGTCTGAATCGGCTTGGCTACCGACCGCTGTCGCCGTGGCCGGAACCGGCTGCCCATTTTCCCGCTCCGTCTAACCTAAATCCCCAAAAATAATATGTCCGCCAACGTCAAAAAGACCGCCATACTCAATGTCTCCGTTTCGAAATTCCGCCCCGTGGGCGTCGTGCTCACGAGTGCGACACTCGTATTGGAGCCGGGATGCGACAAAAAATATTTCCGGACCGACGGCACCAATATTTGGGTCACGATTCCCAAAAAAGCGCCGAAAAATCTGGATATCGAGATCGTCTTCCGGGTCGACGCCATGCTCTACAATTTGGTGGGAGTGGCGTTCAACAAGACGACCTTCGACCCAAACTCGGAGGGCGACGTGGAGTTCCCCGAAATCACGATCAAACGGAATTCACAGCCGACAATACCGATCAATCAAGTGAGCGAGCTGACGGTGAAGGACGCCGATGTCAGCAGCCGGTCCGGCGTGAACTACGATTACTATCTGATGGTCCAACAGGTCTCGGATGGAGCGATCGGCGTGATCGATCCGCCGATCTCCACGGGCCCGGAACACTGAGTGATCACGGTTCGCGTCGACAAAACAGCGCCCGGGCCGGAGCGACGGCCGGGCGCGACCGGACCGCTGCGAACTCTACTTCGCGCCGGGAACGGTGCCGGCTTTGATGAGCACCATCTTTTCGGGGTCGAGGTGCTTCTTGATGGCGCCGTTGACCTGGTCCTTGGTGAGGGCGTTTACGCGCGACGGATATTGGTCGATGAAGGCGAGCTCGAGGTCGCGGTTCAGCGTGGCGAGGATCGTGCCGGCCATTCCGCCGGTGGTGGAGAGGGCGACTTTGTAGGAGCCGGCGAGGCCGGTCTTCTTGCGGGCGAGTTCGTCATCGGTGATGCCTTCGGAATGCCAGGCGGTGAGCTGGCGTTTGGTGGAGGCGATGCCTTTTTCGAGCATCTCGGGAGCGAAGTTGCCCTGAATGCGCCAATCGCCGTCGACGAACGTATCGCCGCCCACGTAGGAACCGATGCCGTAGGTGAGACCTTCTTTGTCGCGAACGTTGGCCATGAGGCGGCCGGTGAAACCGCTGCCGAGGGCGGCGGTGCCGACGCGGAGAGCGAGCGTGTCCGTATCGCCGTAGCGGAGACCGGTGGCCTGACCCCAGATCAAGGAGATGTTGGTCTTCTCGGGCATGAAGACGTTTTGGTCGCGCGCGGCGTCGACGGAGCCGGGCTTGGCGGGCGCGGGCTTGGGCGCGCGTTGGCCGCCGCTCCAGCCGGCGAAGACTTTCGAGACTTCGGATTTCGCGGCGGCGGGATCGATGTCGCCGACGAGGACGAGGCGCAGCGTGGCGGGGCCGTAGTATTTCGCGTGGAAGGCCTTTACCTCATCGAGCGTGATTTTCTCGGCGCTGGCGAGAATCTCGGCGGAGGGCGCCTGGCGGTTGGGATGGCCGACCGGATACACGGCGCGGGTGAAGCTGTCGTCGGCGCGGAAATCGGTGTCGTCGAGGGCGCGGCGGTAGTTGCCGGCGAATTGTTTCTTGAGTTTGGCGAATTCCTCGGGGGAAAACGCGGGCGAGCGAAGCTGCTCGGCGATGAGGCCGATGACGAGCGGGAGATCGGCGCGGAGGCACTTGGCGTTGATATTGAGCGAACTCGGGCCGGTGCTGAACGAGAGCGTGGCGCCGACACTGCCGAGGCGCTGGGCGATCGCGAATTTGTCCTGCTTGGTCGTGCCCTTGTCCAACATGCCGCCGGTGAGATCGGCGAGGGCGGGGCTGCCGTCGGGGCTGAGCGAATCGCCGGCGGCGAGGGAACCGCGGAGGGTGACGACTTCTTTGACACCGGTCTTGAGGACAACGAGATCGATGCCGCCGACGTTGTCGCGCACGGCGTTTTTGGCGACTTGGGCGTGGGTGATCGCGGCGGTGAACGCGAGGGCGGCGAAGAGGGCGGAGAGGGAACGACGGAGAGAAGGGGAGAGAGGGAGAGCTTTCATGGGAGAATTTTTTCGTGGTAGCCGCGCCGGTGATGGCGCGGTCCGCACGCTCACGCGTGCGGCTACGGAGAGAGCGTTACTTCGCGGCGAGGGGGATGAACCAGCCGGTGACGCTTTGGTTGATGTCGAGGTATTGCTGGGCGACGCGCTTCACATCGGCGGCGGTGACTTTGGCCATGGCAGCATCGAGCGTGTAGTAGAGCGTCCAATCGCCGGCGGCGATGTCCTCGTTGAGATTGCCGGCGATGGAGAAGTAACCGTCGCGTTTGTAGGCGGTGGCGGCCTTGATTTTGCCGAGGGCGGTGGCGACTTCGGCGTCGGTGACGCCGGCGGATTTCACACGGTCGATTTCTTCGAGGAGGAGTTTCTCGACCTGCTCGTGCGTGGCGCCGGGCGCGAGGTTCGCGTAGACGTTGAGCAGCGACGGGTCGTGGAAGTAGCCGGTGTTGGCGCTGACGTTAAGCGTGAGGTTTTTGTCGGTGAGGGCGCGGTAGAAGCGGCTGGTTTTGCCGGAGGAAAGGATGCTCGAGAGCACGTTCAGGGCGGGGATATCGGGGTGGCGGGCGGCGGGCGTTTTGTAGGCGATGCCGACGACACCGAGTTCGCCGGCGCGACGGACGGTGACGCGGCGCGGGCCGCTCTGCGCGGGCTCTTCGGTGTAAACCTGGGGGATGGGCTTCGGGGCGCGCGGATATTTGCCGTAGTGTTTTTTGACGAGCGCGAGGCCGGCGGCGGGGTCGAAGTCGCCGATGATCGTGACGGTGGCGTTGTCGGGCCAATAGAAGGTGTCGTAGAACTCGCGGAGCTTTTCGATGGAGACTTTCTCGATGTCGGAGCGCCAGCCGATGGTGCTGTGGTGGTAGGGGTGGGCTTGGAAGGCAGCGGCGTTCATCTCTTTGTCGAGGGCCTGCTCGGGATCGTTTTCGCCGATCTCGAATTCGTTGCGCACGACGGTCATCTCGGGACGGCGGTCGTCCTCGCGGAGCCAGAGGTTGCGCATGCGGTCGGCCTCGATGGCCATGTAGCCTTCGAGGTGTTCGTTGCCGATCTCGGCATAATAGTTGGTGCGGTCGAGGTAGGTGGTGGCGTTGTAGTTGCCGCCGACGCGTTCGAGGAACTGTTTCACGCTGTTACCCTTCTTGTCGTTGAAGGCGTCGGAGCCCTTGAACATGAGATGCTCGAGGAGGTGCGTGGCGCCGGTGGTGCCGGTGACCTCGTTGCGGGAGCCGACGCGATAGGTGACCATAAACGTCACGACGGGCGCGGAGTGCTCGGGCAGGAGTAGGACGGCGAGGCCGTTCGAATCGAGTTTATATTCGGTGATGGCGCCGACGGTTTTGACGAAGGAAAAGCCGTCGACCGTGACCCGTTCGGCAGGCTCAGGGCGGGCGGGGGCGGCGGCGCGGAGTGCTGCGAACGGCGACGATACGGCGAGCGCGGCAGCGGCGAGGGCGAGGGTGACGAAACGGGGGCGGAGGAGGGAGACGTGCATGCGGTTGGGAACTTGAGGCGGGAAGGTGGAGAGGTTTCGGAAAACGCCAAGCGGTTAGCGACGAATGGTGCGGGGGCGGGATGAGCGGACGGCGGCGCCGTGGGTGTAAGGGCGAGCGGCGCGTTGGGGACAATGCGCCCTACCTCGGAGCTTGATCAGTCGAAGAACGGGAAGAGGCGCTTGAGGGCGGCGCGGTCGGGCTGGGTGCCGTATTCGCAGATCTCGAAGGCCTCGGCGTGTTTCACGGTGCCGGCGGCGGGGCCGGGATACCACGTGGCGAGTTCTTTCTGGAAACGGGCGGCGATGGCCTGGAAGCGCCGGTGGAAATTTTGGCGGACCTGGAGCTGGCGGGCGCGTTGGCCGGCGGCGTCGGCGGGGTAGAGCGACGCGTTGCCGTTGGCGCCGCCCTCGGCGAACTGCGAAACCATGACGGCGAGGGCATCGAGTTTCCTTTCGATCACGGGGTCGATGGAGATGACGATGTCGGCGCGGGACGGGGCGGGCTTCAGGAAGCGGTCGGTGTAATACATGAAGACGGGATTTTTCGTCATCGCGGGCACATCGGGGCAAAAGAACGGGACGGTGACCATGAAGGCGGCGTCTTGGACGAGGACGCCGGTGTAGCGGTGGTCGGGATGGTAGTCGTTGGTGCGCGGGCCGAGGACGACGTCGGCGTTCCACTCGCGGATGAGGCGCGTGAGCTTGCGGCGGTTTTCGAGCGTGGGCTCGAGTTCGCCGTCGTGGTTGTCGAGGACGACGCCTTGGATGCCGAGGAGGCGGTGGGCCTCGTCGACCTCGGCTTTGCGGCGGAGGGCGAGGGGGCCGCCGGCTTCGCGCCAGTGGCCGATGTCACCATTGGTGACGGAGACGAGGAGCACGTGATGGCCGGCAGCGGCCCAGCGCGCGGCGGTGCCGCCGACTTGGAGTTCGCAGTCATCGGGGTGCGCGCCGAAAGCGATGATGCGGAGCTTGCCGTCGTTGGCGGGTGGCAGCGTGACGCCGGGGATCGCAGCGCGCAGCAGGGGTGAGGTGGTGAAGGTGAGGACGAGCGCGAGGAGGGCGAGGAGTTGGCGGGTGGGGTGTGAAATCATGGGGAGCGGGGTGTGATGCGCACGGTAGCGGCCGAGCTGTAAACGCCAAGCGGTTTGGCGTGCATCAAGGGGGCACATCGCCCTTGCGCCGAAGCGGGGGCTTCGTGAGCTTCGCCGCCGCCCCACATGCCCGCAGTGCCGCCCATTGCCTCTCGCGCTGATGTCTTCCGCTCTCCGTCGACCTCGTTGGTCGAAGCAGAGGGGGTTCGGCAGGGCATTTGCTTGAACGGGAGGCCCTCCGCATGAGCGAGTCATCGAAAGCCGTTTTTCTGAGCTACGCGTCACAAGACGCAGTGGCGGTGGAGCGCATCGCGGAGGCGTTGCGGGCGAGCGGGGTCGAGGTGTGGTTCGATAAGGACGAACTCGTGGGCGGCGATGCGTGGGATCAGAAGATCCGGCGGCAGATCAAGGAGTGTGCGCTGTTTGTGCCGGTGATTTCGGCGAACACCAATGCGCGGGCCGAGGGGTATTTTCGCTTGGAGTGGAAGCTCGCGGTGGATCGTTCGCACCTGATGGCGGATGATGCGCCGTTTTTGTTTCCCGTGGTGATCGACGACACGAGCGATGCCGCGGCGCGCGTGCCGGATCGGTTTCGCGAGGTGCAGTGGACGCGGCTGAGTGTGAAGGATACGCCGACCCATTCGGCAAGCTCAGGGCTGGAGATGCTGGCGGTGCGGGTGGGGAAACTTTTGGTCGGGGGCGGGGACGTTCGTAGCGGAAGCCGTGAGGCTTTCGGGCGGGGGAATGAAACGCTCACGCGCTCCGCTACAAAACGGGGGCCGGCCTGGTTGCGGAATGTCGCGATGATCGGCGGGCTGGCGATCGGGTTGGTGTATGCGGTGCGGCCGATGTTTTTCCCTACGGCGTTGCGCGAAAAGAAGTCGGCGGCGACGGCCACGTCTCTGGTGGCACCGGCCGCGAGCGAGGGCGTCAAACTCGCGCAGCGGGCCAAGGCGCTCTACGACAAGGCGGGCTTCGGGCGCGACGACCTCGCGCTGGCGGACGAATTTGCGAAGCGCGCGACGGACGCGGAGCCGACGGTGGCGTTCGTCTGGGGTGTGCGGGCGCACGTGCAGGCGGCGTATCTGTTTCGCGGTTTCGCGGTGGGCGACGAGTTTGTGCAGCGGGCACGGGATGCGCAGTCGTTGGCCAACCGGGCGTTGGCGCTCGACGCGAACGAGGCCGAGGCGCTGCTCGCGCAGGGTCGCGTGGCGACCTATCAGCGCGCGTATGTGCAGGCGGAAGAGATTCTGGCGCGAGGTGTCGCCGCACATCCCGACGATAACCGCATGCGCCGCGCGCTGGGCGTGCTGCTGCGCTACCAAACGAAACGCGTCGGCGAGGCGCTGGGTGTGTTGCAGGAGGCGGTGCGGCACGATGCGCGTGATGCGCTGGCGCGCTATGACCTCGCGGCGACGTTGGTGCCGGCCTGGAACTTTCCCAAGGCGTGGGAGGAATACGAGGCGGCGATCAAGCTGCAGCCGTTTGGAACCTTGCTGCTGAATCAGGCGACGCTGGCGATTCGGTGGAAGGGAGACGTGGCTGCGATGCGCGCCGTGCTCAACCGGCTCGCGCCGGGCGATCGCGCGGAGGATCGGGCGGTGCACATTGCGATGCTGTGCGGCGTGCTGGAGCGCGCGCCCGATGCAACGGTGACGGCCGCGGCAATGACGTCGCGCGATTACCTCGAAGACAGCGGATTTGCCGGTCCCAAGGCGTGGTTTCCCGCGTTGGCCTATCAGCGGTCCGGCAAGGAAAACCTGGCGCGCGCGCAATGGCAGTTGGCGGAAGTGGTATTGCGGGAGCGCATCCGCTCGGACCCGAAGGCCGGGCGCTATCGGAGCCAGCTCGCACTCACGCTGGCGTGGCTCGGTCGCACCGAGGAGGCGGCGCGAGAGCTGGCGCCCATCGAAGCCGCGTGGCGCGAGCAGATGGGGCCCGGAGTGGCCCGCGATCTGGCGCGGCACTACGCGGCGTGCGGCGAGGCGGTGCAGGCCGTGATGTATCTGCGGCAGGCGGTGAACCAAGCCTGGTTTTATACCGATCAGGACATGCGCTTCGATCCGTTCCTCGACAAGGTGCGCGACACGCCGGAGTTCGCGGCTTTGTTGGCGAACATGCCAAAACAACCGGCGACGATTGTGCCGGTGCCGTATCAAAGGAAGGCACCGGCGGCGGCCACGGCGGAATCGCGCGAGGCGGAGCAGATCGTGACGCAGGTTTACGCGATGTTGGCGAAGGTGGGCTATACGCGGGAGAATCTTGCGGTAGCCGAGGAGCAGACGCGGAAGGCCACGGAGCTCGCACCCGGCTCGGCGCGGGCGTGGGCGGCGCGCGCGCGGGTGCAGGCGGCGTATATCCAGCGGATTTGGGACAACTCGGCCAAGCGGCGACAGGACGCGGAAAATTTTGCCGCGCGGGCGCTGTCGATCGATCCCGACGAGGCGGATGCCATGGTCGCGCAGGCATGGGCAGCGGGGCCGCTGAAGAGCGAGGCGCTTTTGCGGCGGGCCATGGAGTTGCGCCCAACCGAGCCGCTGATCCGGCGGGCGCTGGGCAACGCGTTGCTCAGTCAAGGCCGCGTCGACGAGTCATTGGCGCTGCGCCGGGAAACGGTGCGGTTGTTTCCCGACGATGCCCTTTCGCATTACGACCTCGGTTTGTATTACAACAATACCCCGGGGAACGCCGAGCTTGCGCTGGCGAGTATCGAGGCCGCGCTGGCTATCGAGCCCTTCGCAAGCGCCCTTTTGAACAAAGCGCTGTTGCTGAGTGGCAGTCGCGGTGACTTGCGCGCGGCGCGGCGCGCGATCGAAGCGGTGGAGCCGTCCGAACGGGGCGAAGATCGGGCGGTGAGCACGGCGATGTGGCTCGGTCTGCTGGAGGGTGATCCGGAGCGGGTCAGGGCGGCAGCGGCGTGGTCGGCGCGGCCGTATTTCGAAGACATTTTTTTCCGCGGGCCGAAAGCCTGGATGCTGGCCCATGCGCAGCGACGCGGCGGGAAAGGAACACTCGCCCGACTCCAGTGGGAGGAAGCGGAGGCGATTTTGCGGGAACGACTGCGTGAAAAACCGACCGATGTGGCGGAAAGAGGGCGGCTGAGCGTCACGCTCGTGTGGTTGGGTCGAGGAGCGGAAGCGGCGGCGGAAATTGCGACTCTGGACGGTGCCGCACGCGAAGTGAACGACTGGACGCTCAACGTCCTGGCGGCTCAACTCTACGCCGGGCTGGGCGACGCGGCGAAGGCCGTGCCGTTCCTGCGGAAGGCGCTCAACGTCCGCTACACGCTCACCGATCGCACGCTCCCGCTCGATCCGTGGTGGGACAAGTTGCGCGGGCAGCCGGAGTTTGAGGCGCTACTCGCGGAGGCGAAAGCGCGGGTGGAGGCGAAGAAGTAGACGGCGGAAAACGGCTGGCCTCGGCGCGTTGCGGCGACGTGCGCGGGGCCGGCGACAGTTGGGTGAAAGCAGCGGTGCTGCGCCAGAGCCAAACCAGCGGCTTGAGGTCAAGCCGCTCCACCTTCAGAGAGGACGGATGCGTAAATCATCTGGTTTTATCGTAAGTGTTTTGGCGTTGGCTTGGTCGGCGGGGCTCGCCCAACCCCGTCCGGTGGAACTTGAGGATTTGTTTCGGCTGAAGCGGGTGGCTGATCCGCAGATTTCGCCGGATGGGAAGCGCGTCGCCTATGTGGTGACCGAGGTATTGAAGGCGGAGAACCGGACGAATGCGGATATCTGGATCGTGAACGCGGACCCTTCGGCGGGCTCAGGGCAGGCGGGTGGCGAACCGCGGCGGCTGACGGCGTCGCCGAAACGCGATGCGCATCCGCGGTGGTCGCCGGACGGAAAGTGGATCGCGTTTGAATCCGCGCGCGACGGCGTGCCGCAGATTTTCCTGCTACCGGTGGACGGCGGCGAGGCGAAGAAGCTCACGACGATTTCCACGGGCGCGGGGCAGGCGATTTGGGCGCCGGACGGAAAGTCGCTCGCGTTTGTGTCGGCGGTGTTTCCGGAGTTTTCGGCGAAACCGTATGCGGAAGCCGACAAGGCCAACAAGGCGAAGCTCGATGCGCGTGAGAACAGCAAGGTGAAGGCGCGGGTGATCGACAAACTGCTCTACCGGCACTGGGACTCGTGGGTCGACGACCTGCGTCAGCAAATTTTCGTCGTGAAGGTGAAAGCGGACGGCACGGCCGACGGCGAGCCGCGCAATGTGACGCCGGGTGAAAATGACGCGGTGCCGACTTCGAGCACGTTCAGCGCGGGCGATGAATTTGCGTGGTCGCCGGACGGGACGGAGATCGTGTTTTCCGCGCCGCCGCTGCCGATCCGCGAGCAGGCGTGGCGCACGAACCACGATGTGTGGTTGGTGAAGCTCGCGACAGGTGAGCGGAAGAATCTCACGGCGGCGAATGCGGCGGCGGATGGTCTGCCACGGTTTTCGCCGGACGGAAAAACGCTCGCGTATCGCGCGCAGGCGCGGGCGGGCTTCGAGGCGGACAAGTGGGATTTGTGGTTGCTCGACCGCGCGAGCGGGCAGCGGCGCAATGTCACGGCCGCGTGGGCGGGCTCGGTGGACAACTATGTGTGGTCCCCGGACGGGCAGACGATTTTCCTCGAAGGACAGGAAAAGGGGCGCGCGCCGCTGTGGAGTGTGCCGGTGGCGGGCGGCGAGGTGAAACGGCTCTTCGATGACGGCGTGAATCACGAAATTTCCGTGTCGCCGGACGGGCGTTGGCTGGCGTTCACCGGACAACGGCTAACGATGCCGGGCACGATCACGCGGTTTCGTCTGGGCGAGAAGGCACCGCAGCCGCTGGCGTTGACGAATGCGGCGGCGCTGTCGCAGGTGAAATTCGGCGCGGTCGATTCCGTGACCGTGAGTGGCGCGGGCGGCACGCCGGTGCAGATGTGGATCGTGAAGCCGCCGCAGTTTGAGGCGGGCAAAAAATATCCGCTCGTTTTTTGGGTGCACGGCGGGCCGCAGAGTGCGTTTCTCGACTCGTGGTCGGTGCGGTGGAACGCGCAGCTGTGGGCGGCGCAGGGCTACGTGATTGCGCTGCCGAATCCGCGTGGCTCGACGGGCTTTGGGCAGAAGTTCACCGACGAAATCTCACACGATTGGGGCGGGAAGGTGTTTGAGGATCTGATGGCGTGTCTCTCGCACTTGGAGAAACAGCCCTACATCGACACGACGCGCATGGCGGCGGCGGGGGCGAGCTACGGCGGCTACATGATGAACTGGTTTCAGGGCCACACTGACAAATTCAAGACGCTCGTCACGCACTGCGGCGTCTACGATTTCGTGAGCATGTATGGGACGACGGAGGAGACGTGGTTCGACGAGTGGGACCACGGGATTCCGTGGGAGAATCCGGACTTCGAAAAATGGTCGCCGCACAAACACGCGGCGAAATTCAAGACGCCGAATTTGATCATCCACAACGAACTCGATTTCCGCGTGCCGATTGGGCAGGGGCTGAGTTTGTTTACGACGCTGCAGCGGAAAGGCGTGCCGTCGAAGTTGCTGTATTTCCCCGATGAAGGTCACTGGGTGCTGAAGCCGCAGAACAGCGAGCTGTGGCACACGTCGGTGTTTGAATGGCTCGCGGGGTATTTGAAGAAGTAGGATGCGACCGACGGGGCGAGGAGCGGGTGGCAGGGGGCGAGGCGGGCGACCGCGCGTTAACACGTGCGGCTACGGGGTGAGGGCGGATGCAGGTTGAGCAGGGCGGCTGCCGACTTGCGGTTGGCACTCGGGTGGCTGTAGTCGTTTGCAAACGGCAAATTCCGATGACGATGCATACCGATCTTGTGGGGACGATGGCGGCGCCGGTGGCGATCTTGCCGGAGGTGAGCCTGCGGGTGGCGATCATCGGGGCGGTCGTGGCGACGTTGCTTTTTGTGACGTTGGTCGTGCTGATTTGGCGGGCGCGGCAGCGGTTGTTGATGTGGATCGATCGGCGGTCGGTTGAGTGGACCAAGCGGATCACTTCGTGGCGGCTGCGGGTGCTCGGCGTGAAGCAGATCCGAAATCTCGCGCGGATTTTTGTGCGGATGGTGAGTGCCGCGCTGCTGCTGGGCGGGGGCGTCGTTTGGCTCGCGTTTGTGCTGGAGCTGTTCACGGCGACGCGGGAGTGGGGCGACCGGTTGATTGCGGCGATGCTCGACCAGTTTTCCGGGATCGCGTGGGCGGCGCTCGCGGCGCTGCCGGGTATCGGCGTGGTGTTGGTGATCTTCTTTTTCACGCGGTTGATCCACGAGTTTTTCAACCACTACTTTCGCTCGATCGAGGAAGGGGAGGTGAAGAGCGAGCTGTTTGACGAAGTGACGGCGGAGATCACGCGGCGACTGGCGGGCGTGGGGTTGTGGCTGGCGGCGCTCATCGTGGCGTATCCGTATATCCCGGGCAGTGACTCGGCGGCGTTCAAGGGGGTGTCGTTGCTGGCGGGCCTGATGGTGTCGCTGGGGTCGACGAATCTCATCGGGCAGATGGTGAACGGGCTGATGATCATCTACAGCCACGCGGTGCGGCCCGGTGATCTGATCGAGACCGGAGACGTGGAGGGCTCGATCGAGAAGCTGGGGCTGTTTTCGTGCAGCATCCGCACGGCGCAGGGGGTGTTGATCGTGGTGCCGAATTCGACGCTCGCGGCGGGGCTGAAAAACTATTCGCGGTCGCAACCCGGAGCGGCGGCGCAGTTCGTAACAGCCGTGACGATCGGCTACGAGGTGCCGTGGCGGCAGGTGCGCGAGTTGCTGCTGGCGGCGGCGGCGGATGTGCCCGAGGTGAGGAAGGAGCCGGCGCCGCTCGTGCGGCAGGCGGCGCTGGAGGATTTTTACGTGCGCTACGAGCTGGTGTTTGCACCGGCCGATCCGGCGAAGCGGCGGGCGCTGCTCTCGGAGGTGCACGCGGCGATTCTCGACCGCTTCCATGCGGCGGGCGTGCAGATCATGTCGCCCAATTACGAAAGCGATCCGGCCGAACCGAAGATTCCTCCGGCGGGGAAGAAGTGAGCGTGAGGTAGTCGGGGGGAGGGAGGCCGCACGTTAACACGTGCGGCTACGGGGCGCGTGCGGCGACGGAGTGGGTGCGTGGGGAGGGCGAGGGGCCGGGGAGTAGCGGGTGGCGCCGGGCACGGGCGGACCGCGCGTTAACACGTGCGGCTACGAACGGGCGATGGACTCAGAACGTCAGGTCTACGCCGACGGTGGCGCGCCAGCCGGAGTTGCTGTTGTCTTCCACGTATTGGGGGAAGGACTGGTAGGAGACTTGCGGGCGCGAGGTGAGGTTGATGACACTGGCGTTCAGGCGGATTTTGCGGGTGAGGCGGTAGCTCGCCTCCACGTCGACCTGTTCACGGGCGGCAAAGGTGTCGTCGACGTAGCGGTTGTCGCCGATGCCGGTGAGATAATCGGAGCGATAGGAGTAGCGGACGTTGGCTCGGAATTTGCCGATGGCGTAGTCGAGCGACGCGTTGAACATCGTATCCGAAAAACCGAACGTGGGGAGTTTTTCGCCGGCCCGGAGCGCGCCGTAGTTGGCTTCGCTCTTGCCGAACGTCGCGCTGAGGTTCGCGGTGAGGCCGCGGAGCATGGGCGGCAGGAAGTGAAGCTTCTGCTGGACGATGAGTTCGAGGCCGTAGTTGGTCGCGCCTTCGGCGTTTTCCCAGCGACGGAGCGTGCGGGTGCCAAGCGGGTTGATGATGGGATCGCCGGTGGCGGGATCGACGTCGTTGAAGCGCTGGTTGCTGTTGAAATAGAAGCCGCGCATCTTCTTCCAAAAGAAGCCGGCGGAGTAGAGGCCGCCTTTGTCGGTGTAGCGTTCGAGTTGCACGTCGACGTTGTGGGAATTGGTGGGGTCGAGGAAGGGGTTGCCGACGGCGATGTTGCCGTTGATGTCCTCGGAGCGACCGAGGGTGAGGCGGCCGAGGGAAGGGCGGGCGTAGCTGCGGTGGTAGCTTTCGCGGAGGATGAGATTTTTTTGGAGCGCGTGGCGGAAGTGCAGGCCGGGCAGGAGCTCCGTGTAGTGGCGACCGGCGTGGCGCGGACGGACGCCGAGGGTGCGGGCATCGACTTCTTTGCGGGTGGATTCCCAGGTGTTGCGTTCGACGCGCACGCCGCCGACGACAGTGGTGCGGCCATACTGGAGGGTGCCCATGCCGTAGGCGGAGGTCGTGGACTCGGCGGCGTCATAGTCTTCCTCGTTGGAACCTTTCAGGGAATCGTAGGGGACGAAGGGGAAGAGCTGGGGGCTGGTCTTGAGGAGGGCGCGGAGTTTGGGCGGCTCGACTTCCATGAACATCTGACGGCCGTTGATCGCGCGATGGCTCGTCTTCATGACCTGGGCGTAGGGGAACGCGGCGGTGGTGTCGTATTCGAATTGGTTTTGGTTAAACTCGGGGGAGTTCGAGGCGTATTTGAATCCCAACTTGAGCGCGCCCGCTGCGCGTGCGCCGATGAATTTGCGCTCCCAATCGACTTTGGCGGTGTAGGCGGTCTCCCAGCGCTCCTCGGGCTCGATGCTGAGATCGCCGCGAGTGACGCCGGAGAGATCGCGGGGATCGAGGCCGTTGACGATCCAGACCTGGGGTTGCAGCGCATTGCGCACGTCGTATTCCCACTGGAAATAGCCTTTGGCGACGGGGACGTTGCGCACGATAAAATCGGAATCGAGGGTGCGTTGGTAGTGCGTGTGGCGGGCGAAGATGTCGTAGGCGAGGGAAGAGTTGCCGAACTCGTGGCGGCCGCCGGCGGAGGCGGCAAAGATATCGGTGTAGGCTTCGTTTTCCTCGGCGCTGTAGCGGATCTCGCCGCGCGAGCCATTGGCGCCGGCGGTGCCGCGGCCGCGACCGGTGGCGAGGAACTCGAAGGTTTTCCGGCCCGTGAGCGTGTCCTGAAAACGGGCGTTGTCGACGTAGGGGCGGCTCAGATACCGGGAGGAGTCGACGACGCTGCGGCTGTGCAGTGGTTTGAAATAGAACGTGTGGTCGCGGCCGAGGCGGAAGTCGACGGTGGCGTTGGCGGCGTAGGACTGCGTGGCGCGCAGGTTATATTGCACGGTGAGGTTAGGGACGTAGTAGAAGGGAAAGGACGGGAGGTTGTAGGTGGGATTGTTGGCGGGGGTGATGAGGTTGAAGTCGGTGTCGTTGTTCTCGTAGTAGCGGTTGCTGCGGTATTGGGAGAGGGTGACGCTGACGCCGAGGTTCTTCACTTCGCCGAACACGCCGAGGAGGTCGCTGTAGGAGGCGCGGAGATTGTGGCCCCATTTTTCCGCGAGGCCGAGGTAGTTGGAGCTGGCGCTGAGGCGCACCTCACGGCCGTCGCGTTGGAAGGCGGAGCGGGAGACGACGTTGATGATACCGCCGATGGCGTCGCCGTCGCGGTCGGGAGTGGCGGCTTTGATCACCTCGATATTAGCGATACCATCTGCGACGAGGTCGCGCGTGCTGAAAGAGCGGGAGCCGAGGCGATTGCCGTCGAGCTGGAACGAATTGAACTCGCTGGCGAGGCCGCGGATGTTGGCCCCTTCGGGGGCGCCGTCTTCGCCCTCATTGACGGTGATGCCGGGGAGGCGCTGGAGCACGTAGCCGATGTTGCCGTCGTTCATCGCGCCGAACGTTTCCTCGGAGACGATGTTCACGATGCCGCGGGCGGTTTTCTGTTGGTTGATGGCGAGGGCCTGACCGCGGGCGGCTTCGGCGACTTCGAAGGCCTGCATCTTGAGCACATCGCTCTTTAGGGCGGCATCGACGCCAACGCTGCCACCGGGGGCGACGACAACAGATTGGCGAAAGAGATCGAGGCCGACGTATTCGACCTCGATGACCGCCGCGCCGGCGGGCACGCCGGTGAGTGAGTAGCGGCCGTCGGCATCGGTGTAGTCGACCGCGGTCGAGCCGACAACGCGGACGATGGCGCCCTGGAGGGAGCGACCGGTGCCGACGTCGGAGACGCGACCGGAGATGGTGGCGGTGCCGGTGGCTTGCGCGCGAGCGGCGGGGTTGAGGAGAACG
>CALRZR010000010.1:0-63417 GCA_943372705.1 Opitutus sp. GAS368
CCCCCGCCTCGCCCAAAACCTCGCCCTCGCCACCCTCCAAGGCCTCACCGCCGTCGCACTCATCTGGGTCTTCTTCAACTTCCGCTTCAGTGCCCGCGCTCCCGGCACACCGGAGCTGATCCAGTTTTCTTGGACATGGGAACAACTCCTCCCCGCCCTAGGCGTGAAACGCCTCTTCGTCGAAACCGCCCTCCGCTGGCACCTGCTCCCCGAGGCCTGGCTCTACGGCCTCACCAACGTCCTCGCCGGCGAATCCGCCCGCCCGTCCTTCTTCGCCGGCGAACACGGCGATCACGGCTGGTGGCAATTTTTCCCCACGCTCTTTCTCACCAAGACGCCCCTCGCCACCCTCGGCGCCCTCCTCCTCGCGCTCCTCGCCGGCGTCCTCGCCTTTCGCCGCGCCGCGTCGCCCGCCCGCCGCGCCACCCTCCTCGCCGCCTGTCCGCTCGTCGTCACCGCCGCCGTCGTCGGCTTCACCGCCCTCCGCAGCCACCTCAACATCGGCGACCGCCACATCCTCGCCCTCTACCCCGCGCTCTTCATCGCCCTCGGCCTCCTCGCCACGCGCCGCACCCTCCTCGCCGCCGCCCTCGTGCTCCTCGTCGGCCAGGTCGTCGCCTCGTTCTCCGCGCGCCCGCACTATCTTGCCTCCTTCAACTCCCTGATCGGCGGACCCGCCCACGCCCACCGCCTCGTCGTCGACAGCTCGCTCGACTGGGGCCAGGACCTCCCGACCCTCCGCGCGTGGCTCGACGCCCACCGCCGCCCCGACGAAAAATTCTTCCTCGGTTATTTCGGCAGCGCCTGGCCGCCCCACTACGGCGTGCGCCCCACGCATTTCCTCCCCGCCGTCAGCTACATCGTCCGCCCCCCGCACACGCCGTATGAGCTCACCCCCGGCCTCTACGCCGTGAGCGCTACGCTTCTCTCCGAAGTCTACTCGCCCGACCGCGGCCCCTGGACCCCCGCGATGGAAGCCCGCTGGCAACGCTTCCGCACCACCCCGCCCACCGCGGAAAACTTCCCCGCCTACGACCACCTCCGCTTCACGCGCCTCTGCAAATACCTCCAACTTCGCGCCCCCGACGCCAACGCCGGCCACTCGATTCTGATCTACCGCCTCACGCCTGCCGACCTCCGCGCCGCCCTCGAATCCCCCGTCACCGGCGCCTACCGCCTCCGCCCCGATTAGCGTCTCGCTTCCTCCACGCACGCCGAGCCATTCACGATGACGCCCCGGCTGCGGCCAATCGCGGCATGGTCCATTCCGCACAAGATCGCTCTGGACTGCCCTGCACCCGCCCGAGAGCGTCTCCGCGTTACCCCACCCCTACCCGTTTCACCCGTCCCCTACCCGCCGTCCTATGTCCCATACCTCGACCACCCGCCGCGATTTTATCAAAGCCTCCGCCGTCGCCACACTCGGCTTCCACATTCTGCCCGCCACCGCGCGCGGCGCCAACAGCCGCATCCAGGTCGGTTGCATCGGTGTCGGCGGTAAGGGCCATACCGATACGATGGCCACCGCCGAAGCCGGCGCCACCATCGTCGCCCTCTGCGATGTCGCCAACCCCCGCCAATCCGAACTCGGCCGTCGCAAGAAATCCAAAGCCGGCGACACCATCCTCGACCGGTTTCCCGACGCGAAACTCTTCACCGACTACCGCGAGATGATCGCCACGATGAACGGTATCGACGCCGTCACCGTTTCCACGCCCGACCATCACCATTTCCACGCCTCCCTGCTCGCGATGCGCAAGGGCCGGCACGTCTACTGCCAGAAACCCATTTCCCATTCGATCTGGGAAGCCCGCCGCCTCGCCGAGGTCGCCGTGCAGACCAAAGTCCAAACCCAGATGGGCAACCAAGCCCACGCCGGCGAACCCATCCGCCGCGCCGTCGAACTCATCCGCGCCGGCGTCCTCGGCCGCGTCACCGAAGTCCACGCGTGGACCAACCGCCCCATCTGGCCGCAAGGTATGACCGAGTGGCCCAAGGCCGAACCCGTGCCCAAGGGTCTCGACTGGAATCTCTGGATCGGACCCGCCCCGTTCCGTGACTACAGCCGCGCCATCGCTCCGTTCAACTGGCGCGGTTACTGGGATTTTGGCGCCGGCGCGCTCGGCGACATGGGCTGCCACATCATGGACATGCCCTACTGGGCACTTGGTCTCACGAGCCCGACGTCCGTCGATGTCTGGCACGAAGGCGGCACCGCGATCGCCGCGCCGCACCGCTCCACCGTCACGTATCAATTTCCCACGAGCGTCTTCGGCTCTCCGATCAAATTCGCTTGGTATGACGGCGTCGTCGCCAAAGACGGCGCCTACCTCCACGCCCCTCCCGAGTCGCTGTGGAAAGGCGATTTCCCCACCGCCGACCACGTCTTCCGCCGCTTCGATCTCGTGGTCGTCGGAGAAAAGGGCCGCATGTTCTTCGGCCGCACCCGCCAGGACTGGGTCTTCAAACCCGAGACGCTCACGACCGATTTCCGCGAGCCCGCGCGCTCGCTTCCCCGCGTGCCCGGCGGCGTGCGCGACGGCAAAGGCGAAGACACCGGCGGCCCCTACGTTGAATGGCTCAACGCCATCAAGACCGGCACGCCCGCGCTCTCGAATTTCGCTTCCTCCGGGCCCTTCAGCGAAACCGTCCTCCTCGGCAACCTCGCGCTCCGCCTCGGTCGCCGCATCGAGTGGGACGCCGCAAAACTCGCCGTAAAAAGCGCCCCCGAAGCCGCCCCGCTCATTCGCCGCGCCTATCGCAAAGGCTGGGAACTCGCCTGATCGCGTCCGTCACCGCCACCCCGCACCACCCGCCCTTCGCCCGTCTCCACACTTCACCTACGCCACCGCCCATGCGCCCCGCTCTGCTTCGCCTCACGCTCGGCTCCCTCGCGCTCCTCGCCACGCTCACCCTCGGCGCTCGTGCCGCCTCACCCGCCGCCAACGCCTCCGCGCCCGCCACTCTCACTGCCGAAGAAAGAGCCGCCGGCTGGCGCCTCCTCTTCGACGGTCAGTCGCTCACCGGCTGGCGCCTCTACGGCAAACCCGCCACCACCGCCATCGGCCCTGGCTGGAAAGTCACCGACGGGCTCCTCCACAAAGTCGCCGGCATCAAAACCGGCGACATCATCACCGCGGCCACCTTCGACAATTTCGAGCTGAGCTGGGAGTGGCGCATCGAAAAGGAAGGCAACAACGGAGTGAAATACTTCGTCACCGAAAAACGCCCCGCCGCCCCCGGTCACGAGTATCAGATGATCGATGACGACGCCCCGAAATGGGCCAAGCTCCACGCCGAGTCCAAGACCGCGTCCTTTTACGAAGTCCTTCCGCCTGCCGCCGATCGTCCGCTCAACCCGCCCGGCCAGTGGAACCGCTCCCGCATCGTCGTCCGCGGCCTGATCGTCGAGCATTGGCTCAACGACCGCCAAGTCCTCACCTACGAACTCGGCAGCGCCGCCGTGAAGGCCGGCATCGCGAAGAGCAAATTCAACAAATACCCCGACTTCGGCCAAAAGCTCCGCGGCCACATCATGCTCACCGATCACGGCGACGCCGCCTGGTTCCGCGCTATCAAGCTCCGCGAACTTCCTTCCCCGTAGTTCTCCTCTTCTTCGGTAGCCCTGCTCGTGAGCGCAGGGACCACGCCCGCCACGATGTCCGTGCCACTTCTCCGCCGCCTGCTCGGCCTCGCGTGCCTCTCGCTTGCTCCTGTCGCGGCCGCCGAACCGGCTCGCCTTGAGTTCAACCGCGACATCCGCCCCATCCTCTCGGAAAACTGTTTTCACTGCCACGGCCAGGACGCCAGCCGGCGCGAAGCGAAACTCCGTCTCGACGACCGCGACAGCGCCACGCGCGACCGCAATGGCCGCTTCGTCATCGCACCGGGAAAACCCGACGACAGCGAACTGCTCCTCCGCTTGCTCTCGAAAGATGCCGACGAGCAGATGCCGCCGCCGAGTTCGAACAAACACCTCACCGCCGAACAAATCGCCGCCCTCCGTCACTGGATTGCCGAGGGCGCGACCTACGAAAAACACTGGGCCTTCGTCCCACCCCGGCGCGCCCCCCTGCCCAAGCTCACTGCCCCGCAATGGCCGCGCACTGCCCTCGACCACTTCGTCCTCGCCCGCCTTGAGCGCGAGAAACTCGCGCCTTCCCCCGCCGCCGCGCCCGAGACTTGGCTGCGCCGCGCCAGCTTTGATCTCACCGGTCTGCCGCCGACACCCGACGCACTCGACGCCTTCGTCGGCGACGTGAAAAAACGCGGCGAGCCCGCCTACGCCGCCGCCGCCGACCGCCTCCTCGCCTCGCCCCACTACGGCGAACGCCAAGCCATCGAGTGGCTCGACGCCGCGCGCTACGCCGACACCCACGGCTTCAACAACGATTCGTCCCGCACGATGTGGCGCTGGCGCGACTGGGTGATCGACGCCTTCAACACGAATCTCCCCTACGACCGTTTCATCACCGAACAAATCGCCGGCGACCTGCTCCCCGCACCGACGCTCGAACAACGCATCGCCACCGGGTTTGCCCGCAACCACGTCATCAATTCCGAGGGCGGCATCATCGACGAGGAATACCGCCTCGAATACGTCGCCGACCGCGTGCGCACTCTGAGCACCGTGTGGCTCGGCCTCACGATGGAGTGCGCCAAATGCCACGACCACAAATTCGACCCGATTAAACAAAAGGATTTCTACCAACTCTCCGCCTTCTTCAACAACGTGCCCGAACACGGCGAAGACGGCCGCGTCGCCAACGCCGTCCCGATGATTCCCGCGCCCACGCGCGAGCAACAGGCCGCCCTCGCCGACCACGAGCGCCAACTCGCCGCACTCGATGCCAAACTCGCCGCCGCCCGCGCCGCCTGGCGTTGGTCGCCGTCCGACCAACCGCGCGTCGCCACACTCGCCGACGCCGCCCGCACCACCGCCGAGGCCAATCCCGGCGTCACCCTGCTCGATCACGCCCCCACCCCGCCCCTCGATGCCGGCTGGCGCGCCGACCTCGCAAAGCCCGCGCCGACCATCCCCGCCGCGAAACTCGATTTCACCGCCAAGTCCGGCCTCACCCTCGCGTTTTGGCTAAAACCCGAAGCCGACAATCCCCGCGACGTCGCGCTCTTCTCCAATCTCAACCACCTCGGCTCACCCTCCGATGCCCAATTCGGCAAAGGCCGCGAGATCCGCCTCATCGACGGTGAGATCGAGGTGCGCTTCAGCGATCGCCTGCCCGTCTACGCGCTGATCCTCCGCACCGAGGGCGCCGCCATTCGCCCCGGCGAGTGGCGCCACGTCGCGATCGTTTACGCCGGCGGAAAAAAAGCCGCCCACCTCCGCCTCTTCGCCGACGGCCACGAACTTCCGACCCGCGTGCTCTACGACGGCGTCTCCGCCGAGCAGCCGAAAAAAGATTTCCTTATCGGCGCCGACAACGCCAAGGACGGCGTTCGCTGGCGCGGCGCATTCGACGATGTCCGCGCCTTCGCGTCTGCGCTCGACTCCGCCGCCGTCCAAGCCCGCTTCGCCGCCCTCGCCCTGCCCCACGCCCTCGCGAATATCACCACCGCGCCTGCCACCTCGACCGCCGTGGAACGTCGCTGGCTCCGCGACGCCCTCCTCGCCGCGCCGGAGCGCGACGCCCTTTGGGAAAAGCAGCTCGCCCTCCGGCGCAGCCTGCCCACCGCGATGGTCATGCAGGAACTTCCGCAACCGCGCCCGACCTTCGTCCTCACTCGCGGCAACTACGATGCGCCCGGCGAACTCGTCACCGCCGGTGTCCCCGAAGCCCTCATCGCGCCGTGGCTCGCCGGCGCCCCGCGCAACCGCCTCGGCCTCGCGCAATGGCTCACGCAACCCAATCACCCGCTCACCGCCCGCGTCGTCGTGAACCGTTTTTGGGCGCAGCTCTTCGGCACCGGTATCGTGAAAACCCTCGAAGACTTCGGCTACCAAAGCGAGTGGCCCAGCCACCCTGAGCTCCTCGATACGCTCGCCCGCGATTTCATCGACGGTGGTTGGAACACCAAAGCCCTCCTCAAGACCCTCGTGCTTTCGGCCACCTACCGTCAGTCCAGCGCCACTACGCCCGCCCTCGTCGCCCGCGATCCGGAAAACCGCCTGCTCGCGCACGGCCCGCGCGTGCGCCTCCCGGCCGAACTCATCCGCGATCAAGCCCTCGCCGTCTCCGGCCTGCTCTCGCCGCACCTCGGCGGCCCGAGTGTCTATCCCTACCAACCCGAAAAACTCTACCAAGGCATCGTCGTCGACGCGCCCTACCCGAGCACCAAGTGGGGCGTGAGCACCGGCGAAGAACTTCACCGCCGCAGTCTCTACACGTTTTGGAAACGCACGATTCCCCACCCGGCGATGACGACCTTCGACTCGCCCGACCGCGAATTCTGCACCGTCCGTCGCGCCCGCACCAACACGCCCCTCCAAGCCCTCACGCTCTGGAACGAACCCGGATACCTCGAAGCCGCCCGCCGTCTCGGCACCCGCATGCTGCGCGAAGGCGGCGCCGATGATTCCGCCCGCGTCGCCTTCGCGTTTCGCCTCGCCACCGGACGTCGCCCCACGCCCTCCGAGACCGGCGTGCTTACAAAAACCCTCAGCCGGCTCCGCGCCGATTTCGTCGCCCACGGCTCCGATGCCTACACCTACGTGAACACCGGCGCCTCCCCGCTCGACGCCACGCTCCCTCCCGCCGAACTCGCCGCCACCACCGCCGTCGCCAGCATGATCCTGAGCCTCGACGAAACCATCACCAAGAATTGAACCGTAGCCCGCCTCGTGAGAGGCGGGATGGTCCACCCGCAAACTCTCGTCGCCCCCCCCCCTGCTCTCACGAGCAGGGCTACAAAACGCCCGCCCCATGTCGTGTAACCACTACGAGCAGTTCCACTCGCGCCGCGATTTTCTCGCCAAAACCGGACTCGGCCTCGGCACCGCCGCCCTCGCCCAACTCCTCGGCCGCGATGCATTGGCTGCTCCCCTCTCTCAACTCTCAGCTCTCAACTCTCAACTTTCCTCCGCACCCGCCACCGGCGCCTTCCCCGGCCTCCCTCACTTCGCGCCAAAAGCCAAACGCGTCATTTGCCTCTTTCAATCCGGCGGCCCCTCCCACCTCGACCTCCTCGACGACAAACCCGTCCTCCGCCAGCGCTTCAACGAAGACCTCCCCGACTCCATTCGCCGCGGCCAGCGCATCACCGGCATGGTCGCCTCGCAGACCCGCTTCGCCGTCCAACCCAGCAAGTGGGACTTCAAGCCCGGCGGCAAATGCGGCACCGTCATCAGCGACCTGCTCCCGCACACGCGCGGCATCGCCGACGAGATTTGCGTGATCCGTTCGCTGCACACCGAGGCGATCAACCACGATCCTGCCATCACCTTTTTCCAGAGCGGCAGCCAGCTCCCCGGTCGCCCCAGCATGGGCGCGTGGACCGACTACGGCCTCGGCCGCCTCAACGACAATCTCCCGTCCTTCGTCGTTCTCGTCTCCGTCAACAAAGCCCGCGCCGGTCAGGGCCTGCTCGCCCGTCTCTGGGGCAGCGGCTTCCTCCCGAGCCAGCATCAGGGCGTGCAGTTCCGCGCCGGCGGCGAACCCGTCCTCTACCTCAACGATCCGCCCGGCCTCACCCGCGAGCGCCGCCGCCTCATGCTCGACGGCATCGCCGACCTCAACCGCCAGCAGCACGCCGTCAGCGGTGATCCCGAGATCGAGACCCGCATCAGCCAGTTCGAGATGGCCTACCGCATGCAACGCAGCGTGCCCGAGCTCATGGATCTCTCCGGCGAATCCGCCACCACCCTCGAACGCTACGGCGCCGACGTGAACGAGCCCGGCTCCTTCGCCCGCAACTGCCTGCTCGCCCGCCGTCTCGCCGAACGCGGCGTGCGTTTCATCCAGCTCTACCACCGCGATTGGGACCACCACGGCGGCCTCCAAGAACATCTCCCCCGCCTCGCGCTGGACGTCGACCAAGCCAGCGCCGCCCTCATCAAAGACCTCAAGCAACGCGGCCTGCTCGACGAAACGCTCGTCATCTGGGGCGGCGAATTCGGCCGCACGCCCTACGCGCAGGGCGACGCCAACCGCGACAAATACGGCCGCGACCACCACGGCAAAGCCTTCTCGATTTGGATGGCCGGCGGCGGTATCAAGGGCGGCATGACCCACGGCACCACCGACGACTTCGGTTTCAACGTCGTCGAAAATCCCGTCCACATCCACGACCTCCAGGCCACGATTCTGCACTGCCTCGGCATCGACCACACTCGCCTCACCTTCAAATTCCAAGGCCGCCAATACCGCCTCACCGATGTCCACGGCGAAGTCGTCCGCGCCCTCTTGGTCTAGTCCCACGGTTCGGTCCGGGAAATTTTCCTACCAAAAAAATCTTCCTGCCAAAATTCTGAATCCCGTCCGACCCTAGCCCCACGTCTCCCCCTCTCCCTTTCTCTCATTCGCTCCCTCTTCCTCCCACCCCCATGCCCCTCCACCGCCGTTCCTTCTTAGCCTCCTCACTCGCCGCCGGCGCCGCCCTCGCACTGCGCCCCGCCACGTTCGCCGCCGAATCCGCTCCCGCTCCGACCTCCTCGCCCCGCAAACGCGTGAAACTCGGCATCGCCACGTATTCCTATTGGCACTTCAAGACGACCAAGGTCCCCGTCGAAACCGTCATGGACCGCGCCGCCGAACTCGGTGTCGAGGGCGTCGATATTCTCCATCGCCAGATGGCCATCGCCGAGCGCGATCCGCTCGACGCCGCCGGCCGCGCCTACCTCCACGGCCTGAAGCGCCACGCGTTTCGCAATGGCCTCTCGATCTGTTGCGTGTCCACTCACCAGAGTTTCGTCCAGGCCGACGCCACGAAACTCGCCGCCGAAGTTGAGCACACCAAGAAGTGCATCGAGCTCGCCTACGAACTCGGCTGCCCCTCCATCCGCATCAACACCGGCCGCTGGGGCACTACCAAGAGTTTCGATCAACTCATGGCCAACCGCGGCATCGAACCCGTGCTCCCGGGCCACACCGAGGAAGAAGGCTTCAAATGGTGCATCGACGGCATCGAGCGTTGCCTCGCGAAAGCCGAGCAATGCGGTGTCGTGCTCGCCCTCGAAAATCACTGGGGCCTCGCCCGCACGCCCGAGGGTCTGTTGCACATTCTCAACAGCATCAAGTCGCCTTGGCTCGGCGGCCTCATGGACACGGGGAATTTCCTCGAAGACCCGTATCCGAAACTCGCCGCCATCGCGCCGAAGACCGTCTACGTGCAGGCCAAGACCTACCACGGCGGCGGCGAGTGGTATACGCTCGACCTCGATTACGCGAAGATCGCCGCACTCCTCGCGCAAGCCGGCTACACCGGCTGGGTTTCCCTCGAGATGGAGGGCAAAGAAGATCCCAACACCGCCGTGCCGAAAAGCATCGCTACGCTCCGCCGAGCCTTCGCGTAAAACTACCGCCACTTTCCGCAGTAGGGCGGACTTCAGTCCGCCGCCTTTGGTCCGTCCAATGCGGACTGAAGTCCACCCTACTTTAGCCGGCCTCGCCCCCACTCGATTCGCGGTCCTCATCCGCACTGCCGCCAAGTATGACCACCGCTTCCTCCGCGGGGCCTCCACCCTCACCCGCGTCACCGCCCCGCCTCGACTCCATCGACGCCCTCCGCGGGCTCGTGATGGTGCTCATGGCCCTCGATCACACGCGGGACTTTTTCCATTTCGGCGCGACGCACGGTCACGATCCGCTCGACCTCCAGCACACGACTCCCGCGCTTTTTTTCACCCGCTGGATCACGCACTACTGCGCGCCAACGTTCATCTTTCTCGCCGGCCTCGGCGCCTACCTCTCCGGCACGCGCGGCAAATCGCGCCGCGACCTCTCGTGGTTTCTGTTCACGCGCGGGCTGTGGCTCGTCTTCCTCGAAGTCACCTACGTGCAGTGGCTCGGCTGGACCTTCGCCTTCGATTTCCACACTCATTTCGCCATCGTGATTTGGGCCATCGGCTGGTCGATGGTCGCTCTCGCCGCGCTCGTGCATCTGCCCGTCGCCGCGGTCACCGCGTTCGGACTCATTTTGATTCTCGGGCACAACGCCTTCGACGGCATCAAGGCATCCTCCCTCGGCGCCTTCGGACCTCTCTGGCAAATTCTTCACGAGGGCGGCGCCGTCCGCCTCGGCGGCGGACACACCCTCGGCGCCGGCTACCCGCTCGTCCCCTGGATCGGCGTGATGGCCGTCGGTTACGGCTTCGGCCACGTCCTCCTGCGCACCGCGCTCCCGCGTCGCTCTCTTTTGCTCCGTCTCGGCTTCGCCGTCACCGCCGCGTTCGTCGTGCTGCGTTTCAGCAATCTTTACGGCAACCCACGCCCGTGGACCGCCCAACCCACCGCGTTGCACACGCTCTTCGCCTTCCTCGACTGCCACAAATATCCTCCCTCCCTCTGCTACCTGCTGATGACGCTCGGCCCCGCGCTCATTTTGCTCGGGCTCCTGGATCGCGGCACGCCGAGTTGGCTGAAACCACTCGTCGTCTTCGGACGCGTCCCGATGTTTTTCTACCTCCTCCATCTCCCGCTCCTCCACGGCATGGCCATACTCGCCGCCCAACTTGCCTGGGGCCGCGCCGACTGGCTCTACGGCGTCACCCCCGCCCGCCCGCCCGACAACGCCGGCTTCGGTCTCCTCGGCACCTACACCGCATGGCTCATCGGCGTAACGCTTCTCAACTTCGCCTGCCGCTGGTTCGCCGACATCAAGCGCCGCCGTCACGACGCGTGGCTGAGCTACCTGTAGAGCAACCGTTCTCTGCCCCTTCGCGCCATTCTCGCAATGTTGCCTTCCGCATCGCCCCGCCTAAACCCGGCCCCACCCCATGCTCCCGTCCGACCCCGAAACTACCCGCTGGTTTGCCGAAAAGGTGCAGCCTCACGAGTCGGACCAACGCGCCTACCTCCGCACAAATTCTCGACCGAACTCCTCGGTGAACTTCTACCACGCCTGCCCAGCCAGGTCTGAATGCGGTCCCACGATCGCTTTGCGTCCCGAACCCTCCGCCTCCCCCGTGAATACCCGCACTTTCCTGATCCTTTTTACCGGCCTCTTCGCCGCCACCGCCCTCGCCGACGCCCAAACCGCTCCGGCCCCCGTCGCCGCGAAAGAGGACGCCGTCGTCCTCTCACCCTTCGAGGTCAGCACCTCCGGCGACGTCGGCTACATTGCCACCAATTCACTCGCCGGCTCCCGCCTCAATTCCTCCCTCAAGGACACGCCCGCCATCATCGACGTGTTCACCAAGGAATTCCTCAACGACATCGGCGCCAACACGCTTGAGCAGGCGATGGCCTACGCCAACAACAGCCAGACCGACGACGGCGACACCCTGCGCGTCAACAACGGCATCTCCCAGACCGCCGCCGGCAATTCCTTCAGCTTCCGCTCCCGCGGTATCCTGGGCAACAGCACGCGCAACTACTTCGAGACGCGCCTCGGCACCGATTTCTACAGCACCGAGCGCCTCGACGATTCCCGCGGCCCCAACTCCGTGCTCTTCGGCATCGGCTCCGCCGGCGGCATCGTTAACAATTCCCCCAAGCGCGCCCAGTTCGGCACCACTTTCGTCGAAACGTCTCTCCTCGCCGGCACCGCCGACAACGGGCGCGCCACGCTCGACCTCAATCTTCCCCTCGTCCCGCGCAAATTCGCCGCCCGTTTCAACGCCGTCTACGATCACAAGGGCAGTTGGCGCGACTACCTCGCATCCACCCGCCGCGCCGCCACCCTCGCGCTCACGATCCGCCCCTTCGCAAAAACCGAGATCCGCTTCGACGCCGAAAAGGGCACCGTTCGCGGCACCTTGGGCCGCAACTATCCCGTCGTCGACGGCATCACCCGTTGGTGGAACCAGGGCAGCACCACCGTCGCGAGCCTCAGCACCGTCGCCCTCACCGCCGCGCAACAGGCCGCCGGCTATTCGCGCCCTCTCACCGCCAACCGCCTCGTCTACGTCGAGAATCAGAACTTCCTCCTCAACGCCAACCAAGCTTGGTCCAGCGCGCAAGACACCCCCTACGCCCCCGGCATTATCAACGATCCCGCGCGCGTCCCTTACGAGGCCAACGCCGCCGGCCCGGGTGGCCGCACGCTCCACGATTTCGAAAACATCACCGCCATCGCCGAGCACCGCTTCACGTCGGCCCTCGTCGGCGAAGTGGGTTTCTATCACGAGAAGGGCTCGTGGCTGAACTACGATGTCGGCGGCGAAAACGTCACGCTCCGCGGCGATCCCAACGGCCTCCTCCGCAATCCCACCTTCTTCCAGTCCTATTCTGGCTTCACCCCCGCCCGCGACGCCGCCGGCGCGCTCATCAACCCCAACGCCGGCCGCACCTACGTCGAGACGCTCTGGCTGCGCCGCTTCGGCACCACCGAAAGCGACAACATCCGCGGCACGCTCGCCTACGAGCACAACGCCGGTCGCTGGGGCCATCACCGCATGGCCGGTCTCGTGCAACACCAGGTCGAGGATACCCTCAACTACACCGAGCGCGAGGTCTGGCTCGGCGCCCCGTTCAACAACGAGCCCACCAACGATAACAACGGCGTCTGGCGCCGCGCCTATATCACCCTCGGTGACGCCGCCTCCCAACGTCTCCCCGATCCGCTCAATCCCGGCACGCTCACCGCCACCATCCCCGGCCGCGCCGCCCCCGTCACCAATGGCTGGATTCAGAACGGCGGCACCAAGAGCAAGCGCACCATCGAGAGCCAGATGTTTGCGATCCAAAGCTCCTTCTGGGAGCGCCGCATCGTCACCACCCTCGGCTACCGCCGGGACGAACTCGAGCAGTCGCGCACCACCGCCGTCCGCGACACCTCCGGCATCTGGGCCGGCACCGCCGGCATCCAGGTTTTCAACGCGTCCTCGCCGCGCACCACCTACAAGTTCTCCGGCAGCACCACCACCGCCGGCATCGTGGTCCACCCGCTCTCTTGGGTTTCCGTCTTCGCGAATCGCTCGAAAAACCTCGGCCTCCCCGACTTCACCCAGCGCCTCGGAGCCGATGGCGGCGTGCCGCCTGCGCCCCAAGGCAACGGCTTCGACACGGGTTTCCTCGTTAGTCTGCGTCAGGACCGGATCGTCGCCCGCGTGAGCTACTTCACTACCGACGTCACCGACCAAAGCGGCGCCATGGGCGTCAACAACGCCTTCTCCCCGCGCTACGATCAAATCCTCTCGATCCTCGACGATCCCAACGGCGACAACTCCACCTCCGACCGCCTCTATACCTCAGCGCAGATGGCGAAATACTCCGAGCTCCGCCCCACTTCCCTCGCCAACGGCGACTCCCTCGACAACGCGAACAAGGGCGTCGAGTTCCGCGTCACCGCCAACGTCGGCGAGAGCCTCCGCTTCATCGTCAACTACTCCTACAATCTCCAGGAGCGCGCCAACGTCTACAAACGCACCACCCTCCAGACCGACCAGCTCGACGCCTTCGTCGCCGATGTCGTCCGCGCCAACCCCGGCGTCGATGTCCTCAACGCCCGCGGCACGCAGGGCGTCACCCTCGCCGAACTCATCGCCGCCCAGCGCTCCGACCTCGACGGCCGCCGCCTCGACTTCGAGGGCGCGTATGGCAACCGCAAGCACAAGGCCAATTTCTTCGTCAACTACACCTTCAAGGACGAGCTCTTCAAGGGCTGGTCCGCCGGCTTCGGCGGTCGCTACCTGAGCCCCATCGTCGCCGGCCGCGTCTCCACGCAACCCGGCCTGCCCCCGCAAGGCTCCGGCTCCAACACCGGCGTCGGCTTCAACGGCCCCGTCGTCTACGGCGACGACAGCCTCCGCTTCGACGGCATGCTTCGCTACCAGGCGCGCGGAAAATTCTTCGGCCGCAACGTGCGCGCCAGCTTCCAGCTTAACATCCGCAATCTCCTCGACGACCACGATATTGAGATCCGCCGCCAGAAGACCGACGGCATCACCCTCGACCGCTTCGTGCTGACCGAGCCGCGCGTGATCACAATGTCCACCACCCTCCGATTCTAACTCGTAGCCCGCCTCGTGAGAGGCGGGACCGCCCTCCCCCATGCGCTTCCGACTCTCCTTCGTCTGCCTCGCGCTCGCCACTATCGTCGCCGCCCAACCCGCCTCGCGCCCCGCCACCAAAGCCACCACCGGCACTGGCGAGGAAGCGGACGCCGCCGCGGCCGATGCCGCCGCGCACATCAAGCCTGACCGTATCGTCCCCTACAAAACCGTCGGCGCCGTCACCCTCGGTATCAGCATTTTCAATCCACCCGGCCATTCCGCCGCCACCCCGAAGCCCGGCATCGTTTTCTTCCACGGCGGCGGCTTCAACATCGGCGCCCCGTCCAATTTCTACGCGCAGGCCCAATACCTCGCCTCCCGCGGGATGGTCGCCATCTCGGTCGAGTATCGCATACGCACGCGCCACCAGACCACGCAACGCGAGGCCATCATGGATGCATTCTCCGCCATGCGCTGGGTTCGCCAACACACCACCGACCTCGGTCTCGACCCTCGGCGTATCGCCGTCGCCGGCGGCTCCGCCGGTGGTTTCCTCGCCGCCGCCGTCACCACGCTTTCCGGCCTCGACGAGCCCGGCGAGGATACCACGAACAGCACCCGCCCCAACGCCCTCATCCTCTTTAATTCCATGATCGACCGTGGTCCCGGCAGCCGCGCCTTCGCCAAAGTTGAGGCTGCGATGGGCGACCAGTGGAAAACCATTTCTCCTCTGCACAACCTCTACCCGAACTTTCCGCCAACGATCCATTTTCTCGGCCGCGCCGACAAAAACATCCCCGTCGCCAGCGCCGAGAAGATGAAAGCCGCGATCGAGAAAATCGGCGGCCGCTGCGACCTCCACCTCTACGCAGGCCAAGAGCACGGCTTCTTCAACTACGGCCGCGGCGACAACACCCACTACCGCCTCACCCTGATCGAGACCGACAAATTTCTCACTTCCCTCGGCTGGCTCACCGGCCCACCCACGCTCGACTCCGCCCCGGTCAAGCAACCGTAACGACCACGACCGTGAACTCACGCCGCACCCCTCGTTCACGGGGCCGCCGGCGAACTCTACGGCCTCCCGCCCGACGCGTGCCCCGCGCTCCCGCCTCAATACGCGCGTCGCAAAACGATGGTGCCGTCGGCGCGTCGCTCCGCCTTTACGCTGTAAATTTCCTCCAGCACGCGCACGAATCCGTCGACATCGTCCTGCGGAAACCGTCCGCCGATGTGCACTGCGCCAAGGTCCGGATCGCCCAACTCGATGCGCCTGCCGCTCCCGCGCGCCATCGCCTCGACCCACACTTTCAGCGTCGCGCCGCCCAAATCCAACATCGGTTCTTTCCACGCCAGCGAGCGGGCCATGTCTTCGGCGGCGACCTTGCTCACGACGACGGCCGCCGCGACCGCTTCATCCGTGCGGGCCACCAGGCCGCGTTGCCCTGCGTTCACCAGCGCCGGCGCGGCGGATTTTGGCGGCGTTACCTGCACCGTCCCCTCCGTCACGAGCACATCCACCGCCTCGGGTGAAAAACGCACCGCAAACGCCGTGCCCACCGCCCGCACCGTCACCTTCGCAACCTCGACATAAAACGGACGCGTCGCGTCCTTCTCCACAGCAAAAAACGCTTCGCCCTGCACCAACCGCACCCGGCGCTCCGTCGTCGAATAAAGCTCGTGGATTTCCGCGCCGCCGTTCAATCGCGCCAAGCTTCCGTCCGCCAGCCTCCGCGTCATCACACCCGCGCGCTCTTTCGCGACCGCCCTCGCCTCCGGCTTGGAGCGCCCCGCCGACTCGGCATTCCAAAAGACCACGGCCACCGCCGCAGCGGCCGCGAGTCCCGCCACCGCCCAGCCGCGCCACGTCCCCCACGGCCCGCTCGCCGGCTCCGGACTGCGTCGCACGGCTGCACCCAGTTCACGAAACGTGCGCCACGAGCCGCTCGACCGCTCAAAGGCCGCCGCATGCCGCGGGTCCGCCGCCAACCAACGCCGCCACTCGGCCGTTTCTTCCGTCGTGAGTCCGCGATCTTTGCGCACGACCCAACGCGCCGCGGCCTCGCGGATGGACGCGTCAAATTCGGGCGATGGTTCGGCGGGATTCATCGGTTTATTTTTGCTCCGGGAGTGCGCCGGCCGCGGCAAAGAATTCCTCGCAACGCCGCAGCGCTTTCGTGAGCTGCGATTCGACCGTATGCTCCGCAATGCCCAGGCGCGCGGCGATTTCGCGTTGAGGTAGATTTTCGAATTGGCGGAGCAGAAACACGGCGCGACAACGCTCGGGCAGCGCCTCGATCGCATCCGCCAGCAGTTCGATTTCCTGCTGCCGGCAAACGAGCTCCGCCGCACCGGGCGTTTCATCCAAGACGCCGCACAGTTCGATTTCCGTTACGCCTTCCGTGCGGGCGGTGCCGCGTCGTCGGAAAAGATCGTGCGCCGCATTCCGCGCCATCGTGAACAACAGGCCGCGCGGCGACCGCAGCCGCCCCTGCTCCCGCATCCGCAGCAGCCGCGCGTAGCTCTCCTGCACCAGATCGTCGATGTCCGCCGGTCGCGCGATGCCCACCAGATAGCTGCGCAGCATGCCCTCGTGCGGCTGCACTTCTTTCGCAAACCAAGTCGCGGTTTCAGTATCTTGGGGCGGCATCTCGATGCGGGATTCGGTCGCGGATGAAAGGCCCGCCGCCGCCGCTCTGGCAAGTGCCGCCCGCGCCGGACGAAAAATTCTTTTTCCGCGTAACGGAAATCTCCCTCTCCCGCGACGTTCAGACAAACCCTGCCTTGTCCCACTCTCGCGCCAATTCCGCGCGCCGCATTGCCCGGCGCCACTTCTCTCCGATAAAGTCGGCCCCGCTTCCGCCTACCGTCGCAGCTGCCATGCGTCTACCCCGTCCCGTTTTCTATTCCTGCCTGATCTCCGCCCTCCTCGCCGAACCCGCCCGCGGCGTCGCCCAACCGCCCTCGCTGCCCTCCACCGTCCCCGCGACCTCCCGCGAGCAGCGCGAGCCACGCAGTTTCCGGATTCCGGCGGCCGATGCCTCGGACTCCCTCGCCGTGTTTTCCCACCAATCCGGCACCGCGCTCGTCTATGTCGTCGAACACGTCCGCGGCGTTCGCACCAATCTCGTCGAGGGCGAACTCCTGCCCCGCCAGGCCCTCGACCATCTGCTCGCCCGGACTTCCCTCACCGTCGTCGAAGACCTGCGCAGCGGAGCCCTGATGATCAAACGCCTCGCGCCCGCAAAACCGACCGCCGCCGACCCCGACTCACTTTCTGAACCTAAAACCCACACCCAAGCACCCGTGAAACCCTCCCGCACCAAATCGCTCACCGGCTGGTTGCCCGCGCTCTTCGCCGTGGTCACCGCCTCCAACCTCTCCGGCCAGGCCGCCCCCTCGGTTGCGGCCACCGCCAAGGAAGAAGCCATCACCCTCTCGCCCTTCACCGTCAGCACCGACCGCGACAACGGCTTCGTCGCCGCGAGCTCCCTCGCCGGCGGCCGTCTCGCCACCGATCTCAAAGACACGCCCGTCGCCTACTCCGTCCTCACGCGCGACTTCATCGACGCCCTCGGCATCACCAATCAGTTCGATGCCTCCGACTGGGCGCCCAACAGCGTGAAGAGCATCGCCGGCAACGGCGGCGGCTACGGCGACGATGTCTCCAACGCCCCCGGCACCTACAACGTCCGCGGCGCCGGCGGCGGTCGCGCCCAGCGCAATTTCTTCATCTATTTTTCGCCCAACGACAGCTACGTCGTCGAGCGCTTCGACTTCGGCCGCGGCCCCAACGCCATCCTCTTCGGCAACGGCGGCCTCGGCGGCGTCTCTACCGTCACGACCAAGCAGGCCCGCTTCGGCAACAACTTCACCGAGATCGCGCAGACCTTCGGCTCGTGGAACAACTCCCGCACCACCCTCGATGTAAATCGCGCGCTCAACCACCGCCTCGCCATCCGCACCGCCGCCGCCTACACGGACACCGACGGCTGGCGCGACAAGCAGTTCGAAAAAGTCCGCGCCGCGTTTC
The DNA here is from genome assembly GCA_943372705.1 of Opitutus sp. GAS368. GTDB lineage: Bacteria > Verrucomicrobiota > Verrucomicrobiia > Opitutales > Opitutaceae > GAS368. Next base: position 18,084 of record CALRZR010000010.1, read on the forward strand.
TTACCGCGAGCTTCAAGCTCGCCCTCCACACCACGCTCCGCGCCGAAGGCGAATACGGCGAGAGCAAGCGCAACCAGACCTTCACCAACCTCACCGACCAACTCAGCGGCTGGGATGGCAAGACCACCTTCAGCGGCCGCCTCGACACTCTGCCGACCAATTCCAACGCCCTCGGCGTCACGCGGCGCGGCGTCGGCTACCAAGTCTACAATCCCTTCTCCGGCGTCGAGGCCGTGATGAGCTACCAAAACGATCCCACCACGCTCGCCGGCGGCGCCAACGGCCAAACGCCCCTCGCCGGTTTCGTGCAGGGCTCGCTCCCGTCCTTCGCCAGCGCGGGCGCCAATCTCCTCTACGCCTATAACCTTCCCGGCAATCGCTTCGCCAACGCCATCGCCGGCTCCGCGTTTCGCCTGCCCGCGAAGAGTTTCAGTTTGGCCTCCGACGCACCCGTCATTCAGGAGCGCTTCAAAGACATCCAACTCACTGCCGACCACCGCATCGGCGATCTCTACATCCAGGTAGCCGCCGATCTCAACCGCGCCAACCAACGCATCAACAACATCGATGTGCGCAATTCCAACGTGATGTATATCGACATCAACCGGGTCCTCCCCAACGGCGCCCCCAACACGCATTTCCTCCAGCCCTACGCCGACGGCATTCTTCGCCGAAATCTCAACTACCGCAATTCCCAGGGCGCCCGCTTCGCCGCCGGCTACGTCAAAGACGCCGGCAAATGGGGCAACTTCACTTTCAACGCCATGGGCGGCGTCTCGGTGAACGAATACCTCAACCAGGCTGAGAATCTCACCATCGCGCAAAACGCCGACCATCGCCGCTGGGGCTCCACCGGCGTTGCTCTCGGCGAGACCGACCGCATCCGCGTGCGCCGCTACTGGAACGAAAGCTCCCGCGGCTACTACGAGCCCACGAGCATCCGCTTCATCGATCCGGTCAACAATATCGACAAAACCATCAACCCGTTCTGGGCCCTCGAAAACGACCGCAACGATTCGCAGCAATACACCAAGACCCGCTTCACCTACGGCATCGCGTCGGTGAACGCCAAATTCTTCAAGAACCGCCTCATTCTCCTCGGCGCCGTCCGCGGTGACGATTTCTACAACTACAACCGCCAGCAAACCCACGGCGGCGACTACGATCCCGTCGCGTGGAACGGCAAAACCGTCCTCTGGAAACCCGACGGCCCGGCCAACTGGGGCACGCTCACCTATATACCGAAAGCCGCCAACGGCATCGCCACCGGTCCCGCGGTGTCCGCCGATACGCGCCCGCGCGACGGCAGCGGCAACCGCCTCGCGCAATACGCGAACGACAAATTCAAGGACGACTACAACGCGCCCGCCGTGAAGGAAAAGAAAGTCACCAAGACCATCGGCACCGTTTTCCACCTCACCAAATGGCTCAGCCCGTTCGTGAACTATGCGGAAACCTTCAACCCACCCTCTGCGATCCAGCGTATCGATTCCAGTTTCCTCCCGCCCACCGTCGCCAAAGGCGTCGACCTCGGCCTCCGCGGCACCTTCCTCGACGGCCGCCTCGTCATGTCGGTCCTCCGCTACAAGAACACCGAGGTGAACGCTTCCTTCGGCTCCACTGGTGTCGGCGATATCAACAACATCGCCGCCGCCAACGCGCTGGGCGACCCCTCGCTGGCCGGCCGTAACCAACGCGGTTTCGCCAGTATCCCCAGCGTGCTCACCGACATGCAGGATCGCGAAGCTAAGGGCTACGAACTCGAAGCCGTCGCCAATCTCACGAAGCAGTGGCGCCTCTCCGGCAACATCGGCCTGCCCAAAGTCTACCAGACCAACGCCGCCCGCGACTTCATCAAATTCTACGCCGCCAACAAAGATACGCTGAAACAAATCGTGATCGACGCCGGCGGTCTCGTGGACTCCGCCGACTTCGCCACGGTCGACGCCAGCATCGCCACCAACAACCGCTCGCCCGATGTGAACGGCGCGGTGAATTCCTACAACAATCTGCGCATCGCCCGCCAAAACGCGGTCGCCAAAAAACGCATCACGCAGGACCAGCCCGCGATCAATCTCTTCACCGACTACACCCTCGGCAGCACGCCGCTCAAAGGCCTCCGCCTCGGCGCCGGTGTCAACTACCGCGGCAAACAGATCATCGGCTACCGCGCGTCTGACACGATCGTGAATCCCGCCAATCCACTCACCGCCATCGACGATCCCAACGTCGACGCCTATTCGACAGTCTACTCCCCCGCCTCCTACTACACCGTCGTCCTGACGATGAGCTACACGCTGAAACTCCAGAAGGGTCGCACCGTGCGCTTCGATTTCCGCGTGAACAATCTCCTCAACGATCAAGGCCCGATCTTCACGGGCAGCACCGCCCTGCGCCCCAAGAACGGCGACCTCACGTCGCCCGCGCGCGAGACCGTGCCAAACGTCTACGCCTACAAACAGCCCACGAGCCTGAGCCTGACGACCACCATGCGGTTCTAACCGCAGCGATCGCCAGATTCACTGCGCTCTCCTTCCGGTGCCGGCACGCCACGCGTGACCGGCACTATTTTTTGACCGCCTTACCTTCGTCCGCACATGCGCCGACGATTTCGTGGAAACGGTCGTGCACCTTGGTCAACGTCGCCGTGATCTCGGCGTCGGTGGCCTTCCCGCCCTTGATAAGTTTGTCGAGTGCCGCGGATTCCACGTCGAGCAGCTTCAGCTTCGCGAGGATCGCCGGCTTGTTGAACTCCGCCGGCGGCGTGCTCTTGAGCCACGCCTTCGCCGCCGCCGCGAGCTCCGCACTCCGCGTCTTGATCGGCTCCAGTTTTCCCTCCTCGGCCGGGTGAAACGTCGACGACATCACACCGTGATACGCCTTCAATTCCGCCCAACTGCCCGGTTTGGTTTCGGCTCCGGCGCGCGCGCCGACCAACAAGGCGGCTACGAGGACAACAATTCTAAGTAAGCTGATTTTCATAGGTGAGAGATAGAAATGAAACGGGATCGAAACTCGGACGAAATACTCCGCCGGACAAGTTCCGAAGTCGGCCGCAAGCCGGCCTTCGCGCTCGCCAGTCCACCGCACTCCGCGGCAAATTTCTCCTCATGAAAACCCTGCTCTGCGTTTTCGCGGCGTTGCTCGCCATCACCTCGCTCCGCGCCGATTGGACCGCGACCGCGCCCGGTGGCCAAGTCGCCCTCACCGTCTCTCTCGACGCCACCGGCACCCCGCACTACCGCGTCACTCATCACGGCAAGCCCGTCGTCCTCGCCTCGCGTCTCGGCTTCGAAGCCGCCGACAAAACCAAGCACCTGCTCGACGGCTTCGAGTTCGTCGGCACCGCCGAGCGCCGCGCAGACACCACGTGGAAACCCGTCTACGGCGAACGCGCCGTCATTCCCGACCGCTATCACGAACGCACCATCCAGCTACGCCACCGCGCCACCGGCACGCGTCTCGATCTGATCACCCGCGCCTACGACGAGGGCGCCGCCTTGCGCTACTCCTTTCCGGAACTCACCACCCCGCTCGCGCTCACGGCCGAGCGAACCGAGTTCCGTTTTCCGGAAAACACCTACGGCTACGAGGAGCACGGCACCGAGGGCGAGTATGCCCGCGTGCTCATTCCCGCGATCAAGAAGGACTGCGAGCGCCCGCTCACGGTCGCGTTCGCCGATGGCCGTTACGCCTCGCTCGTCGAAGCCGCCCTCGACCGCTACCCGCGCATGTTGCTCTCGCCATCGCCGTTCACGCCCGGCGCGCTCATCTGCGCACTCTCCGGCCCCACGACGCTCGCCGCTCCCGTGATCACCCCGTGGCGCGCCTTCATCGTCGGCGACCGCCCCGGCGATCTCGTCGAGCGCAACCACCTCGTCCTGAATCTCAACGCACCCTGCGCCCTCGCCGACACTTCGTGGATCAAACCCGGCAAAGCCATCCGCGAGACCACGCTCTCCACGCCCGGCGGCAAAGCCTGCATCGATTTCGCCGTCGCCCACGGTTTCCGCTACATCCTCTACGACGCCGGTTGGTATGGAGCCGAAACCTCCGACGCCTCCGATGCCCGCCACGTCAGCCTCGATCCGCAGCGTGTCGGCAAGACGCCCAATCACCCCGGCCTCGATCTCGCCGCAGTGATCGCCTACGGAAAATCCCGCGGCATCGGCGTCTTCCTCTACGTCAATCGCCGCGCCATCGAACGCCAGATGGACGAGATCTTTCCGCTCTACGAAAAATGGGGCGTCGCCGGTGTGAAGTTCGGTTTCGTCAACGTCGGCCCGCAGCAGTGGAGCACCTGGGTCCACGAGGCCGTGCGCAAAGCCGCGGCCCACCGCCTCATGGTCGACATCCACGACAGCTACCGCCCGACCGGCTTCACGCGCACGTATCCGAATCTCCTTACGCAGGAGGGCGTCCGCGGCAACGAGCACATGCCCACCGCCGCGCACAACGCCACGTTGCCCTTCACGCGTTCTCCCGCCGGCCCGGCCGACGTCACCATCTGCGTTTACGACAAGCGCCTCAAAACCACCCGCGCCCACCAACTCGCCCTCGCCGTCGTCGCCTACAGTCCGCTCCAACTACTCTACTGGTATGACCGCCCCGCGCAGTTCGATGGCTCGCCCGAACTCGCCTTCTTCGACCACGTGCCGACCGTCTGGGACGACACCAAGGTCCTCCACGACCAAATCGGCGCGCTCGCGACCATCGCCCGCCGCAGCGGTCGCGATTGGTTCCTCGGCACTCTCACCGGCGCCGAGCCACGCGACGCCTCCATCCCGCTGACCTTTCTTCCCGCCGGGCAAAAATTCACCGCGCAGATCTACGAAAATGGCGACACGCCCACATCGAGCCGCGTCCGCACCGAAACCGTCACCTCGACGACCGTCCTCCGCGCGAATCTTCCCGCTGCCGGTGGCCAAGCCGTGCGCCTCACTCCGCTGAATCCGTTCTTCGCCATGGACAACATCGCCCGCGGCGGTCCCGACGTCGCCCCGGCGATGCTGAGCGAACTTGGCTACGACGGCTTCGGCGGCCGAGTCCCCGACGAAACCATGCTGCCCGCGATGAGCGCGCGCGGCCTGAAATTCTTCAACGGCTACCACGTCCTCGATCTCGACCCCGCGAAGTCCGCTCCCACCGATCAACTCCGCGCGTGGCTCGTCGCGATGCGCGGCCAAGACACCGTCCTCTGGCTCGCCATCAACAAAGTCACCCGCCCCGACAAAAAGCTCTACGCGCCCTCCGCCCTCGAAGCCGACGACTATGTTCTTTCACAAATCCGCGCCATTGCCGCAGTCGCCCAAGCCAACGACGTGCGCATCGCTCTCTACCCTCACACCGCCTTCTGGCTCGCCCGCGTCGACGACGCTCTTCGCGTCGCGGAAAAGCTCAACCGCCCCGACATCGGCGTGACCTTCAACCTCTGCCACTGGCTCAAAGTCGAAGGCGCCGACCGCGATCCCGTTCCCGTGCTTCGCGCCGCGTTGCCCCGTCTGATGTTCGTCACGATCAGCGGCGCCGACACGGGTGACACGAAAAAGTTGGGCTGGGATCGCCTCATCCAGCCCCTCGATACCGGCACCTACGATCTCAACGCCTTCGTGCGCACCCTCCGCACCGTCGGCTACACCGGCCCCGTCGGTTTCCAAGGCTACAACATCAAAGCCGAACCCCGCGAAGTCCTCGCCCGCAGCATGGCGGCGTGGCGGAAATTCACCGCCGATTGACCATGGAGTTTCTCGCCGAAGCGCTCTTCGCGTTGCTGCAATTTTTAGGCGAGTTTCTCCTCCAACTCGTCCTCGAAGCCCTCGTCGAATTGGGAGCCCGCGGCGTTTCCTCAATCTATCCGAGCGCTCGTGCTTCCTCCGGCCGCCTCCATCCCGTGCTTGCCGGCTTCGGCTACGCCGCCCTCGGGGCCGCGTTGGGCGCACTCAGTTTGCATTTTTTCCCAACGTCGTTGGTCCACGCCGGTTGGCTGCGGATTCTCACGCTCGTCGTCGTGCCGGTGCTCGCCGGTCTGGCCATGAACGCCCTCGGTAACTGGCGCCTGCGCCACGACCAGAACATCGTCCGCCTCGACCGCTTCAGCTACGCCTACCTCTTCGCGCTCGCGCTCGCTGCCGTGCGTTTTTTCTGGGCGCATTGATTGAACTGAAACTCGGATCACTCACGCTACCGCCATGCTACCCCGCCGCCAGTTTGTCCGATCTCTCGCCACCGCTGCGTGCGTGCCTTGGGTGGCGCGCGCCGCCCGGAGCGAGCCGTTTGCTCTGCGCTACATTTTGTCCTCCGCGTTGTATGGGGAAATGCGCCTCGACGAAATCCTGCCCGAGGTGGCGAAGACCGGGTGCTCGGCGATCGACATCTGGTGTCGGCCGCACGGCAACCAGCGCGAGCAAATTGCGGAGATGGGCGACGACGCCTTTGCCGCGTTGCTCACAAAGCACCGCGTGAAGCTCGGCGTGAGCACGCGCTATCCGCTCGGCCCCACCGGCCTCGCCGCCGAGATGAAATGGATGAAGAAATTCGGCGGCGGGACTATCGTCACCGGGAGCGGAGGTCCGAGCGAGCCTTCGGGATCGGATGCGAAGAAGGCCGTGTTGGCCTTCCTGGAAAAAATGAAGCCCCACGTCGCGATGGCAGCGGAAAGTGGCGTCACCATCGCCGTCGAGAATCACAACCGACAGTTCCTCCACCACCCCGACTCACTCCGTTATTTCGCAGAGTTCAACCGCTCCGCTCATCTCGGCGTCGCCCTCGCACCGCATCACCTGCACCCGTGGATTGGGCAACTGCCGGCGTTGATTCGCGACCTCGGCGCAAAGCAGCTTCCGTTCATGTATTTCCAGGAACACTCGGAGGGCATCTCCAAAAAGGTCTCCAAGGAAATTGAGCTACGCCAACTGCCGGGCTTCGGCGGAGGGCTGGACTACCGGCCCATCATCAAGGCGCTCGCCGCTATCCGCTTCACGGGCCTCGTGGAAATTTTCATGCACCCGACGCCACGCGGAATTCCCATTCTGCCGACCGTTCCGGAAATCACCGCCGCGATCAATCGGTCGCGCGACTACCTCGGGCACTGTCAGCGGGAGGCGCTCGAATGAGATGCGCGGTGGCATGCGGTTTTCTTGCGTTGCTCGGTTTCGTGAGCGCGCGGGCCGAGCCCTTTGTCGTCGGATTCGCGCGATTTCATGCCACGACGCCGGACTCTGCGGGCGGCCGCCTGATCTACAACGAACTCGGTTGCGTCAACTGCCACGGCGGCGACACCGGTCTCCCACCGCGTCGCGGCCCGGACCTAAAAACGGTAACGACACGGGCCAGCGCAGACTGGCTGCTGGCCTTCATCTCCGATCCAGCCCGCCAGCGAAGCGGAACAACCATGCCGCATTTGCTGGCCGATCACGACGCGACCGACCGCTCAGCTATCGTGCACTACCTGGCGACACTCGCGCCAAAGTCCCCGGCCCGCCCAAAGAAGATCGCCCACCTCAACGCCGAACTCGGCAAATCTCTCTATCACACCAAGGGCTGCGTCGCGTGTCATGCGCCGCGGCCCGACTACGCGCCACCCGACGGCCGCCCCGCCTCCGGAGAATCTACCTACGGCGCCGCGGCGTTTCCCGTGCTCACGGAAAAATACGACGTCGCCACACTCGCCGCCTTCGTGCGCGATCCGTTGGCGACGCGGCCCGACGGCCGCATGCCCCGCGTCGAAATGGAAGAGCAGGACTCGCTGGATATCGCCGCCTACTTGCTCGGCATCGCCGGCAGCGACGGCGACGGTGCACCAAAACTGCCGCCCTTCACACCCGATCCCGCGCTCGCCACCCGCGGCCGGGCGATCGTGGCGGCGGCGCGCTGTGCCGCGTGCCACACCTTCCCCTCACTGCCCGCCGTGCCACCCGTCGCACTCCGGCGCAATACGGGCGGCTGTCTCGACGAAACGCCCGCCGCAGCACTGCCCCGCTACGGCCTCAGCGCCGCGCAACGCGCTGCCCTGCGCGCCTATCTCGCCGATCAGTCCGCACGGGTGACGCCGACGCAAACCGCGCAAACCACTCTGGAGGCATTAAACTGCGTCGCTTGCCACGAACGCGATGGTAGGGGCGGTCCCGACGCTGCGCGCAAAGCCTACTTCCTCGGCGACCACAATCTTGGCGACACCGGGCGCTTGCCGCCCCCGCTCACCGCCATCGGCCGCAAGTTGCAACCGGAGTGGCTCGCTCAGGCCTTGGCCGGCAAGCGCCGCGAGCGTCCGTATTTGGCGACATCAATGCCGCTGTATGGCGCGGCCGTCGCCCCACTCTCGGCGCTGCTCGCCAAGGCCGACGCGCGCGAGGAAACCGCTTTGCCGCCGGGCGACGTCGAGACCGGGCGCAAACTCCTCGGCACGCTCGGCGGCGTGGGTTGCATCACCTGCCACCGCTGGGGTGAGCGCGCCTCGCTCGGTATTCACGCGCTCGATATCTCCACGCTCGCGCGCCGCGTGCAGCCCGGCTGGCTGCGCGAGTATTTGATCAACCCGGCCGCGCATCGGCCCGGAACCTTGATGCCCTCGTTCTGGCCCGACGGAAAAGCCTCCAACCGCGAAATCCTCGGCGGCGACACGGACCGCCAGATCGCCTCAATAATCGCTTTCGCCCGGGACGGCCAAGGACTGCCCGAAGGATTTCCCGCCACCTCCAGCCGGGAGTTTGAACTTGTCCCCGGGACGCGTCCGATCGTGTTGCGCACCTTCATGGCAGAGGTTGGCACGCACGCGATTCTGGTCGGCTTTCCGGCCGGCGTGCACCTCGCCTACGACGGTCGTGCGTGCCGACCCGCGCTCGCGTGGAAAGGACGTTTCTTCGACGCCTACGGCACGTGGTTCAGCCGCTTCGCTCCGTTCGAAAAACCGCTCGGCGAATCCGTCGTGCCCTGGCCTGCGCCGGACGAAACAGGCATCACCCGCACCTTCGAGGGCTATCGACTCGATGATGCCGGCGTGCCGACGTTTCTCTTTTCCGTCGGCGGCGTCGCCGTGGAAGAGCGTTTCACGCCGTCGGAAAACGGCGGCCTCCGTCGCAACCTCAGCTGGAATCTGGAGGCGATGCGCTCGCTCACACTCTCACATCCCCCGGGTCTAACCGTGCGGGAGACCGCCGGGAGCGTTCCCGGCAAACTCGAGTTCATTTACACGTGGCCATGAAACGCATTCTCCCGCTCGCCGCCACGCTGCTCGCCACCGCCCTCGGTCTAGCCGCCGCCGAGAGCTACGACATCCAAACGATCCTTACCGGGAGCTCGCCCACCTCATCGCGCAATGCGAACTGGAAACCCGGCGACGGCCTCACGCTCGAAGTAAGTGGCATGGATTTTTTGGCGGACGGGAAACTCGCCGTCGCCATCCGTAAAGGCGAAGTTTGGCTGCTCGATGGCGTGTTGGGCGCCCCCGACAAAATCCGCTACTCGCTCTTCGCGTCGGGGCTGCACGAACCGCTCGGCGTGCTGCGCGACGGCGACAGCCTCCTCGTAACCCAGCGCACCGAGGTCACCCGGCTGCGCGACACGAATGGCGACGGTGTGGCCGACGAGTATCTTACCGCCGCGCGCGGCTGGAACGTTTCCGGCGCCTATCACGGCTACGCGTATGGCCCCAAGCGCGATGGCCGCGGCGATCTCTGGGTCGCGCTCAATCTCGATATGGGCGAGCGCTCGAACAACAAGGCCGCCTGGCGTGGCTGGAGCGGCCTCATGGGGCCGGACCACTCATTCCTCCCGATGACCGCCGGCCTCCGCTCACCCTGCGGCCTCGGCGCGAACGCCGCGGGCGACATGTTTTGTGTGGATCAACAAGGCACGTGGATTCCCTCCACACCGATCTACCACCTGCGCAAGGGCGCGTTTTTCCTCAACCCCGAAGGCATCGCTTCACAAGACCGCCCGGACTCACCGCTAAAACTTTCCGCGCCCGTGCCCTCCAAAGTGCCCTACCCCACTGCGCTCCGCGCGCTGCCGGAAATGGTGCCGCCCGCCGTTTGGCTCCCTTACAACAAGATGGGCCGCAGCGGGACCGACCTCGCCGTCTGCGCCGCCGATGGAAAATTTGGTCCGTTCGACGGCCAATTTTTCGTCGGCGAATTTACCGACGCAAAAGTCGGCCGCGTTTTCCTCGAGAAGATTGACGGCGAATACCAAGGCGCGGCTTTCCCGTTTCTCGCCGGCTTCGCGTCCGGCGTCGTGCGCGTCCTCTTCGCGCCCGACGGCAGTCTGCTCGTCGGCATGAGCAGCCGCGGCTGGTCCTCGCTCGGCACGCAGGCCTACGGATTGCAGCGCGTGCGTTGGAACGGCGTGACGCCCTTCGCGATCCAAGAAATGCGCGCGCAACCCGACGGCTTTGAACTGGTTTTCACCGCCGAGGTCGATCCCGCGAGCGCCGCGCTCCCCGCTTCCTACGCGTTGAAGAGCTACACCTACCTCTACTCCAACGCCTACGGCAGCGCCGAAATTGACGCCCTGCCGCTGACGGTGACGGGCGCTACCGTCAGTCCGGATCGTCGCCGCGTTCGCCTGCGAATCGACGGCCTGCGCGCTTTCTACGTGCACGAGCTGCGCGCTGCCGGCGTGCGCTCCGGTGCGGGCGCGGTCCTCGCGCAGCCCGAAGCCTACTACACGCTCAACCGCATTCCCGGCCGACGCTGAAGAGTCGGATAGCGTCGCCTCGCGAAACTTGTTTCAACCGATCCCATGTCCACTCCCTCTGCGCTCACCGGCATCCGCATTGTCGACTTCAGCCACGTTTACCAAGGTCCGGTCGGCACCCAGATCCTCGCCGACTACGGCGCCGATGTGATCAAGGTCGAGCGGCCCGAAGCCGGCGATTGGAGCCGTCGCTGGGGTCCGTTCGTCCACGGCGTGAGCCTGCCCTACGCCGGACTCAACCGCAACAAACGCAGCTTCGCTCTCAACCTGAAAACGCCCCAGGGCATCGCGGCGATTCGCGCGCTCATCGCGACCGCCGATGTGCTCGTGCACAATTTCCGCGCCGGCGTAATGGAGAAGCTCGGCCTCGGCTACGCACAGCTCGCGGCGACCCACCCGCGCCTCGTCTACGCCTCGTCCGGCGGCTGGGGTGATCACGGTCCTTCGGCGGACCGCGCCCGCGGTGGACACGACCTCATGGCGCGCGCGGAGGCCGGCTGGTTTACGCAACCCGATCCGGCGAAGCCACCGTTTCCCGCTGGCATGTCGGCCGACTACCCGGCGGGGCTCATGCTCATGCAGGGCATTTTGATCGCGCTCCTCGCACGCGCCCGCACCGGCCTCGGCCAGCGCGTCACGACCGATCTTCTGAGCGTCGCGTTTCACGCTCACTCGTGGGAAGGCCCCGCGGCGATGAACGCCAACCGCGTCACCGAGATCAGCGGCGTGAGCGCGAACGAATCGATCATCGACAAGGCGTTCGCCACTGCAGACGGCTACATCGAGATCTCGCCGGTATTTTCCGACAACGCGGTCCGCGACATCTCCGTCGCGCTCGGCCTCGGCGATCTCTCGCTGCAACCCAAGTTCGCGTCTCACGCACAACAACAGGCCAACCGCTCCGAACTCAACGCGCTGCTCGCCGCGCGTTTTCGCGAACACACCACGGCGGTGTGGCTGGCCGAGCTGGAAGCCAAAGGCGTATTCTGCGCCAAAGTGAATACTCTCGAAGAAGCCATCGAAGACCCGCAGCTCGCTGCCAACGGCATGGTCATCGCCATCGACCACGACAAGGCCGGCCCGCTGCGTTTGCCCGGCACTCCCGTGCGTCTCCATGGCACGCCACCAGTGCCGCGTCGCTTCGCCCCAGAGCTCGGCGAACACACCGTCGAAATCCTCCGCGAGCTCGGCTACGACGACGACCGCCTCGCCGAACTTCGCCAAGCCGGCGCCCTCGCCACTCCATGAGCACACGCCTCACGATCGCCTACACCGATACCGTTTGCACGGTTACGCTGCATCCACCGGAAGGAAAACCTCCGACGCTCGCTCCGGATGTGCTGGACGCCTTCGACGACGTGCTTGCCGAAATTGAAGCACGCGCTGTGGACCTCTCAGCCGTCGTCGTGCAAAGCGCGGCGCCCAAATTTTTTTGCGCCGGCGCGAACGTGAACGTGCTCGCGACGATCAATCGCGACTCCATCGCGCCGTGGGTCGACCGCGGCCACCGCCTGATGAACCGGATCGAAGCGCTGCCGATGCCCGTCATCGCGCGCGTCGAAGGCTACGCGCTCGGCGGTGGTCTCGAACTCGCGATGGCCTGCGACCTCATCTTCGCCTCCAGCCACGCAAAGTTCGGTCAAACGGAAACCAAACTGGGGTTCGTCACCGGCTGGGGCGGCAGCTACCGCCTCGTGCGCCGCGTGGGCTTGGCGCGGGCCAAGGAACTCGTGTTCAGCGGTCGTCTTTTTGATGCGGAAGAAGCGGTGCGTCTCGGTGTCGCCGAATGGTCAGGCACGTCCGAAGCACTCGGACACCATCTTCGGGATTTCCTCGCCGCCGTGACCGCCAACTCCCGCGTCGCCAATCGGGAAATGAAGCAACTGCTCGCGTCATCTCTGTGCACCAACCTCGCGGAGAACGCCGCGCTCGAATCCGCCGCGTCCCAACGCTGCCTCGGCGACAGGGGCGACGCCGCGGAGCGCCTCCAAAACTTTCTCACCAAAAAGAAGCCGCTGCCGCCGCCTGCGCAACCGTAGCCCGTGCAACGTGCCGTCCGACCACTTGACGCGTAACGCCACCACCGCACCCTCGCCTCCCGATGCAGAACGTCGTCATCGCGAAACCCTATCGGTTCGTCGCACCGCATCGCGGCAAGTTGTGGTGGCGGCTGTTTCGTCCGCTTCTGCCGCTTTACCTTCGCAAGAGTCACGGCATCACCACGGTCGAGTGCCGCGGGGTGGACCGTCTCCGCGCGTCGCTCGATGCCGGCCACGGCATCATGCTCGCCCCGAACCACTGCCGGCCGCCGGACCCGATGGTGCTAGGTGCGTTGTCCTATCAAGTCTGTCGCCCGCTCTATGTGATCGCGAGCTGGCACCTGTTCATGCAGAATGCCGTTCAGACGTTCCTGCTGCCACGCCTCGGAGTCTTCAGCATCTACCGCGAAGGTGCTGACCGCGAAGCCCTGAAGACTGCGATGCAACTCACCGCGGAGACCGAACGTCCGCTGGTGATCTTCCCCGAAGGCGTCATCTCGCGCCACAACGACAAACTCAACAACCTGATGGAGGGCACCGCGCTGATGGCCCGCGGCGCTGCGAAACAACGGGCAACGCTCAATCCTCCCGGCAAAGTCGTAGTTCACCCGGTCGCGATCCGTTATTTTTTCGACGGAGACGTGCGCACCGCCATCGAGCCCGTCTTGAGCGACATCGAACGCCGCCTCTCGTGGAAAACCCACGAGCGTCTCTCGCTGGAGAAGCGCATCGCCAAAATCGGCGGCGCGCTCCTCGCCCTGAAAGAGATTGAGTATTTCGGCGAAGCTCAAACGGGGCCGCTCCCCGCACGCCTCGACCAGCTGATCGACCGCCTCCTCGTCCCGCTCGAAGCGGAATGGCTCAAAGGCCGCCGTGAAAAGGAGATTGTGCAGCGCGTGAAACTGCTCCGCATCGCCATCGTGCCCGACATGGCGAACGGCTCCCTCGACGAAGGCGAACTCGAACGCCGCTGGCGGCAACTGGCCGACATCTACCTTGCGCAGCAGCTCGCATTTTATCCACCGGACTATCTCTCCGCCAACCCGACACCCGAACGCCTGCTCGAAACTGTCGAGCGCTTTGAGGAAGACCTCACCGATTCAGCGCGCGTCCACGCCCCCATTCGCGCCGTCGTCGACGTCGGCGAGGCGATTGAAGTATCGCCCGAGCGCGCGCGCAGTGCCGACGGAGATCCGTTGATGTCCGCCATCCGCACCCAACTCGAAACGATGCTCGCCGCTTCGCTCACCGACGCACGCCGGCCATGAACGAACTCACTCACATCGGCGTGCGCGTTGCATTTGTCGCCATCGGGCTTGGCCTCTGGTTTTGGACGCAGCGGCTGATCGCCGCCAAAGCCGCCGCGCTCAACGGCGTCGGCGACCGCCTCCACGATTGGAGCGCGCCGCTGCATGCATCGCTCATCGCCCATCCGCGTCCGACCAATCTCGTCCTGATCGTCACCTCCGCGCTGATCGACGTTTTCGGCATCTACCTGTTGGCCAGCGCCGTCTTCGGACCCACGGTGCAACCGTTCATCGCGATTCTGATTCTCTTCGCGATGCGCCAGTTGTGTCAGGCAATCTGCACTCTCCCGATTCCACCGGGCTCGATCTGGCGCGATCCGGGATTCCCGTCGCTGCTCGTCACCTACGGCACGAGCAACGATTTTTTCTTTTCCGGTCACACCGCGATCTCCGTGCTCGGCGCACTGCAACTCGCTCACTGCGCGCCGCCCTGGCTCGCCATCACCGGCGCGATTGTCGCCGCCCTCGAGGCAATCACCGTAATCATCCTGCGGGCCCATTACACAATGGACGTCTTCACGGCTCTCTTCGCCGCGTGGGGCGCCGACGTGGCGGCGCGGCACCTCGCACCTCACGTCGATCTCTGGCTCAGTCGCCTCGGCTAACTCTTCCAGCGCGCTTTGGCGTCGGGGTGTGTCTCGATCAGGATTTCCCGGATACGCTGTTTCTCCTCGGCCGGCAGGTATGCGTAGCGATCTTTTGGATCGCGGCTGCGCAGGGCGGCGTCGAGCCGATCGAGAATGCGGACCTTCAAGGTCGCCGGGAGCGATCGAAACGAATCCGAGTAAATCAGATAGCTGCAGCGCTGGGCAAACAGCCGCCCGTCCAACAACAGATCTTTCAATGCGTGGCCGGCTTTGCTGCGCGGCGCGTCTTTCGCGAAGGATTTTACGAACCCGGCGTGGCCGACAATTCCTGTCGGAAGCGCCGCGGCATTGCGAAAGAGCAACCGGTCCACGACGTCCTGGGCCGCGCTCGCAAACACGCTCTTGACGCTGTCGTAAGCAGGTTCGTCGGTCTCCGCTTCTTTGAACGTCTTTTGAAGCCCGTGTTGATAGGCCGTCATACGGCGGGCGGCGAATCCGGCATGCGTCAGTGCGTTCTGCACCGCCATTTGGTGTTCAACCACGAGTAGCGCGACCACGTCGCTCGTGGGCTTCAAGTAGGCGGCGGTATCGAACTTGCCCTCGAGCGCATTCGGACGGTCAGCCGATGGCTCAAAAACCAGTTGATCCCCTCGCTCGGAGGTCAGGACATTGCCACGATGAGCGACCGGCCCATGGTAGCCGGTGACATACCACCCGCCCCAGCGCTGGTCGAAGGGAGTCTCATCATCCACCACCACCGTGCCGTGGCGCAAAAGCGGATCACCGTTTTGATCTGGAAATACCGAACGAACAAAAACGCCGGGGATCTCCCGCACAAACGCACCACCGTGACACCGCAGACAATCGGTATCGCGGACGGCCTTCGCCACACTGCCACGTTTGGTTGGAAGTTCGAACGTGTAGAACACCGGACCCAGCACCGGATCGACCGCGGTAACCTCCGCCAGACCTCCCGGCACCCACCCCACGTAAACGGAGTCGGAAAAGTAGAGGGCCCGCGGCTGGTCCGGACGGATGCGACTACGTTGGAAACTCGTGCGAGAGAAGACCAACGTCTGGGTATCGACGCCAACGCCCAGTTCCCGCAACAGAGTGGTCAACATCTCCAACTCCCCACCGGAAAACTGCGCCGTGCCTGCCGCCAACCGGGCCTGGAGTGCCGTAAGCGCGTCATTCGGGGCTGTGGCCGAATAGCTGATCGGCGGATGCTCAAAGTCGGGCTCGCTCTGGGCATATCCCGCGAGCGCGCCTGCAAACAGCGCGCTGCTCGCTCGAAAAAGGACACGGAGGGTAGGCATAAAACCGGGACAGATTCGGCCAGCGGAACGGTTCGGCTTCAATCTCGCTCTTTGAGGCGCCGCAACCAAACGGGCCAGCCCGCGTCGCCAACCCGCGGAAAGGCGAACCGGAGAACAGCGCAGATTCTCACCCCAAATATCGCGACCACGCTCAGCCTCCGAGGCCGTTCCACGAGACGCATCGAGATGCGATCCCACCAGGGAGTCGAAGGAGCTGATTTTCACAAACACCCTTTGAGCGTATCCCGCTTCGGACCCTCCTCGCCTTGACCTAGGTCAAGGTTTCGCAAACCGGCCGAAGCGGCGGACGCCGAGGCATCACCCGCCCGTCGCGCGAGCAACCGACATCGCCCGCCCCATACCTTGAAGAAATTGTTCGCGATTGAAGGGCTTCATGATCGCGGCGTCCGCTCCAAACCCCTCGGCAATCCTGAGATACTCCCGACTGTCCATGTAACGTCCGCCGCCGGAAATTGCGAGGACCCGAACGGTCGGCTGAGTTTTCCGGAGTCCTTCGATCAATACCAAGCCGTCCCCATCGGGCATGAGGACATCGGTGATCAGGAGATCGATGGTCGTGGACCGTGCGATCTTGAGAGCCTCCGTTCCGTTGCAGGCTGTGCGAATCTCATGCCCCATGGGTTTGAGCCATTGCTCGAGCAACTGGCGGATATCCTCCTCGTCATCGGCAATCAGAACAGCAAGTGGTTTCATCGGGGTAGGTGGCAAAGCAAGGGAAAGGGGGATACCGAAACAGCAGGTTCAAAACTTCAAGCGAGCGTTGGAATGGTTGCACTTGGGGCAGGCCCGAACGTCCTCGCCAGCCGGCGCCGAATAGACCGTATCACAGCGGATACAGTGAAAAGTGGTCTTGCGCCGTTCGCGTTCGTAGCGCCGGTGGTCGCGACGATCATACCAAAGCCAAAGTCCGACGAACACCACGGCTGTCAGCACGCAGTAAACAACAGCGGCGGTCGTAAGATCAAACATGCCCTAGAAATGGAGCTCGCGGCACCCGGACGGCAACAAAACTCATATCGCTCGATTTCTTGCGGTGCTGGCGTCTGCCGAATTGGCTCACAAAAAAGCCGCGGACACAGTGTCCGCGGCTGAAATGAGAGGCGTTGAGTTGCTCGGTTAGCTCGCGCTTGCTTCGACAGCCTTGGGCTCCTCGGGAATGTCGGCACCGAAGGGCAACGAAATCTTGAGCTGCTTGTAAGTCGGCAGGCCGGTGCCGGCCGGAATCAAGTGACCCATGATGACGTTTTCCTTGAAGCCGCGCAGCAGGTCGACCTTGCCCAGAGTCGAGGCGTCGGTGAGGACGCGCGTCGTTTCTTGGAAGGAAGCGGCCGAGATGAAGCTCTCGGTCTCGAGCGATGCCTTGGTGATGCCAAGGAGGATAGGCTCGGCCTCAGCAGGCTTACCACCGGCTTCTTCGATGCGTTTGTTTTCCGCAAGGAAGTGTGCGCGGTCAACCTGCTCACCCCAGAAGTTTTCCGTATCGCCCGGATCGGTGATCCGGACTTTGCGGAGCATCTGACGGATGATGATCTCGATGTGCTTGTCGTTGATCGTCACACCTTGGAGACGATAAACTTCCTGCACCTGCGAAATCAGGAAGTCGTAGAGCGCGGACGGCCCGAGGATCTCGAGAATTTCGTGCGGGTCGGCGGCGCCTTCCGTAAGGTGCTGCCCCTTGTGCACGACGTCACCAGCCTGCACGATGATGTGCTTGCCAGTGGCGATGAGATGCTCCTCTTCCTGCTGGGTCTCCTCGTTCTTGACGACGAGCTTGCGCTTGCCGCGGACGGTGCCTTCGAAACCGACGATGCCGTCGATGCGGGACATTTCGGCGGCATCCTTCGGACGACGGGCTTCAAAGAGCTCGGCGACGCGGGGGAGACCACCGGTGATGTCCTTGGTCTTGGAGGCCTGACGCGGGGTCTTCGCAAGCAACGCACCCGGTTGGATGATGTCGCCCTCGTTGACCGCGATCTGCGCACCGACCGGAATCGAATAAGCCGCGAGCGGCTTGTTTTTCGCGTCACGAATTTCGACCTGCGGATTGAGGTCTTCTTTGTGCTCGATGACGACGGTGGCGATGCGTCCCGAAGCTTCGTCGAGTTCGCGCTTCACCGTGACGCCGGGGATCATGTCCTTGAAGTGCAGCGTGCCGCCCTTCTCGGAAAGAACCGGAATGTTGTAAGGATCCCACTGTGCGAGCACCGCGCCCTTTTCGATCTTGGCGCCATCGCTCACGTGCAGGAACGAACCGACCACAATGTTGTAGTTTTCGATTTCCTTATCCTCGGAGTCGAGAATCTGGATGGTGCCGGTTTTGTTGAGCACGATGGCGGCGCCGTCGGCGGTTTCCACAAGACGAAGGCCCTTGTATTTCACGGTTCCGCTGGCGCGGACGCGAATTTCAGGGGTCTTAAAGCCGCCGGAGGCCACACCACCGATGTGGAACGTGCGCATCGTCAGCTGCGTGCCGGGCTCACCGATCGATTGGGCGGCGATAATGCCGACCGAGTCACCGATCTTGGCGACCTTGTTGGTCGCGGGGTTGATGCCGTAGGACTTGGCGTCGATACCGCCCTTGGTCGCCGAAGTGAGCGGGGACATGACCTTGACGCGCTCGATACCGAGTTCGTCAATCTTGGCCGCGATGTCTTCGGTGATAATCTCGCCGGAACCGACGAGGACCTCGGAAGGATTGATCGGGTTGAAGACATCGTCGCTGGAGAAGCGGCCGATGATGCGTTCTTTGAGACCGACGATTTCGTCGTCACCTTCGAAGATCGCCTTCTTCCACACGCCGTCGCGTGCGCCACAATCGTCTTCCGCGATGATGACGTCCATCGCCACGTCGCAGAGTTTGCGCGTGAGATAGCCGGCGTCAGCGGTCTTGAGCGCGGTATCGGCGAGACCCTTACGGGCGCCGTGCGTCGAGATGAAATATTCGAGAACCGTCAGACCTTCACGGAAGGACGACAGGATGGGGCGCTCGATGATTTCGCCCGAGGGCTTGGCCATGAGTCCGCGGGTGCCGCACAGCTGGCGAACCTGCTGTTTGTTACCGCGCGCACCCGAATCCATCATGATGTAGACCGGATTAACCTCGGTCTTGCCGTCGTTGTTTTCGAGTTTGGCGAAAACCTCTTTGGCGATCTTGTCGGTGGCGCTGGTCCAGATGTCGACGACCTTGTTGTAGCGCTCGCCGTCGGTGATGATACCCTTGTTGAACTGGCCTTCGACCTCCGTGATTTTCTTCCGAGAGTCGGCGACGATGTCCTTCTTGGAATCGGGGATGATCATGTCATCGATACCGATCGAGATGCCCGCCTGCATAGCGGTCTGGAAACCCAGCTCCTTGAGCTTGTCGAGGGTTTCAACCGTCACGTGGTTGCCGGCAATCTTGTAGGTATTGAGGATGAGGTCACCCAACTTGCTCTTCGGAACAGGGAAGTTCACGAAGCCAAGGCCGGTCGGCCAGATCTGATTGAAGATGACGCGACCAACGGTGGTGCGGAGAACTTTGCGCTTGGTGTCGCCAAACACGGTCTCGCGACCGAAGTCGGGATTCGGAACTTCGACCCAATCGTGCATCTTGAACGCACCATCGGCCTTGGCGTAGAGAACCTCCTGAAGGCCGCTGACGAGCGGAACGCGGACGCCCTTTTCGGGCTTCTTGCGCGGCTCGATGGTGAGGTAGTAGGCACCAAGAACGATGTCTTGGGACGGCGTCAGAATCGGCTTGCCGGAAGACGGCGAGAAGATGTTCGACGTCGCCATCATGAGGAGTTTGCACTCCATGATTGCTTCGAGGGACAACGGGACGTGGACGGCCATTTGGTCACCGTCGAAGTCCGCGTTGTAGGCGGTGCAGACGAGCGGGTGAATGCGGATGGCCTCGCCCTCGATGAGGATCGGCTCGAAGGCCTGGATCGACAAACGGTGGAGCGTCGGAGCGCGATTGAGGAGGACCGGGTGGCCCTTGGTAACTTCCTCAAGAATGTCCCAAACTTCGGGAGACTTCTTCTCGATCATCTTGCGGGCACCGCGGACGGTGTGCACGAAGCCGAGTTCCTTGAGGCGGCGGATGATGAACGGCTCGAAGAGAACGAGCGCCATCTTCTTCGGGAGACCGCACTGGTTGAGCTTGAGCTCAGGACCGATGACGATGACCGAGCGGCCGGAGTAATCGACGCGCTTGCCGAGCAAGTTTTGGCGGAAACGCCCCTGCTTGCCCTTGAGCATGTCCGAGAGGGACTTCAGGGGACGGTTGCCGGCGCCCGTAACGGGACGACCGTGGCGACCGTTGTCGAAGAGCGCGTCGACAGCTTCCTGCAACATGCGCTTTTCGTTGTGAATGATAACATCGGGCGTCTTCAGCTGCATCAGGTTCCGCAAACGGTTATTGCGGTTGATGACGCGGCGATAGAGATCGTTGAGATCAGAGGTCGCAAAGCGGCCACCCTCGAGCGGGACGAGCGGGCGCAAGTCCGGCGGGATCACGGGCAGCACTTCGAGCACCATCCACTCCGGACGGCTCTTCGAGTGAATGAAGCCCTGGATGACTTTAAGGCGCTTCGAGAGCTTCTTCTTGATCTGCTTGGATTTCGTCGCGCGCATCTGCTCCTGCAGCTCGGCGACAGTGGCTTCCATGTCGGTCTTTGCGAGGGCATCGCGGACCGCCTCGGCGCCCATCTTGGCGACAAAGGAGTCGTCACCGTATTCGTCGATGGCCTGACGATATTCGGTGTCGGTGAGGAGCTGCTTCATCTCGAGCGGGGTCTTGCCCGGATCGATGACCATGAAGTTCTCGTAGTAGATCACGCGCTCGAGCGAACGGGCGGTCATGTCAAGCAAGAGGCCGAGACGGCTCGGCATGCTCTTGAGGAACCAGATGTGCGCGACGGGAACCGCGAGTTCGATGTGGCCCATGCGCTCGCGACGGACGCGGGCGATGGTTACCTCGACGCCGCAGCGATCGCACACGACGTCCTTGTATTTGATGCGCTTGTATTTTCCGCAGGCGCACTCGTAGTCACGCACCGGCCCGAAGATCTTTTGGCAGAAAAGACCACCCGGCTCAGGCTTGAAGGTGCGGTAGTTGATCGTCTCGGGGTTCTTAACCTCGCCCTTGGACCATTTACGAATGGTCTCGGGCGAAGCGACGGTGATGGAGACGCAGTCGAATGCGTTCTCCTCGATACCGAGTGCGGAGCGGACGTCGTCGCGGGCGGAGGCGGCTGTATCAGCGGGTTGAATCATGGTGATGTCTCCCTAAGCAGAATGTCGTGAGAAGGTGAAAAACGCTGCGACGGTTTAGGAACCGTAGCTGATGGCGTCGCGTTTCTGGAGTTTGATATCCAGACCGAGGGACTGGATTTCCTTGATGAGGACGTTGAACGACTCCGGGGTGCCGGCGACGAGCGTGTTGTCGCCCTTGACGAGCGATTCGTAGATCTTGGTGCGGCCCTGCACATCGTCGGATTTGACAGTGAGCAGTTCCTGCAACGTGTGCGCCGCGCCGTAGGCTTCGAGCGCCCACACTTCCATTTCGCCGAAGCGCTGGCCGCCGTATTGGGCTTTGCCGCCCAACGGTTGCTGCGTGACGAGGGAGTAAGGACCGACCGCGCGGGCGTGGATCTTGTGGGACACAAGATGGTTCAGCTTCATCATGTAAATGTAGCCGACAACGACCTCTTGATCGATCTTCTCACCGGTGCGTCCGTCGAAGAGCACGCTCTTGCCGGAGGACGGCAGCTTGGCGTCCTTGAGGTATTCGCGGACTTTCTTTTCCGGAATGCCGTCGAAGACGGGAGTCGCGACCTTGATGCCGAGCTTTTTGCAGGCCCAACCCAAGTGCGTCTCGAGAACCTGACCCACGTTCATGCGCGAAGGCACGCCGAGAGGGTTCAAGCAGATTTCGACGGGGGTGCCGTCGGGGAGGAAGGGCATGTCTTCTTCGGGAACGATCTTCGCGACCACACCCTTGTTACCGTGACGACCGGCCATCTTGTCACCGACCTCAAGCTTTTGCTTCGTGGCGATGTAGACCTTGACCTGCTTGATGGCGCCATCGGCCGAGCCTTCGCCCGCCTCGATGGAACCGATCTTGCGCTCACGGTCGGTTTCGAGCTCGTCAAACTTGGTCTGATACGAACCGATGATCTCCATGATCTTGATACGAACCGGGGACGGGTCGATCTGGACGTGCTTGGAGACGGCCGCGAGTTTGCGGAGGAGGGTTTTGGTGATCTTGCGGTTCGCCGGGATGATGATCTCGCCGGACTCGCCGTTGATGACGTCGAGCGGGATCTTCTCGCCGAGGAGGATGTTCGAGAGGGCCTCGGTGAGACCTTCGCGCAGCTTGTCCATCTGCGTTTTGTATTCCTCTTGGATCTGTTTCACTTGGCGACGACGGTCGGAGGGAGAGAGTTTCTCCTCCTGATTGTCGATACGTGAGGAAACCTTCACATCCATGATGATGCCGGTGACGCCGGACGGGACGATGAGGGAGGTGTCTTTCACGTCCGCGGCCTTTTCACCGAAGATGGCGCGGAGGAGTTTTTCCTCGGGCGCGAGTTCGGTTTCAGACTTCGGGGTGATCTTACCGACGAGAATGTCGCCGGGCTTCACTTCCGCGCCGACGCGGATGACGCCGTTGTGATCAAGGTTCTTGAGTGCCTCTTCACCGACATTCGGAATATCACGCGTGATTTCTTCAGGCCCGAGCTTGGTATCGCGGGCGGTAACTTCGAACTCCTGAATGTGGATCGAGGTGAAGATGTCTTCGCGAAGGACCTTCTCGGAAATGAGAATGGCGTCCTCGAAGTTGTAACCGTTCCAAGGCATGAACGCCACAAGCACGTTGCGCCCGAGTGCCATCTCACCCTTGTCGGTCGAAGGACCGTCGGCGATGATCTGGCCGGCTTTGATCTTTTGGCCCAACTTGACGATGGGCTTTTGATTGAAGCAGGTGCCGGCGTTGGAGCGCATAAATTTGCGCAACTCGTAAACGTATACGCCGTTTTTGACATCGGTCTTTTGATTGCGGGGCAACTCGCCGTCGCGTGTGACGATGATCCGCTTTGCATCAACGGCAGCCACCACGCCTGCATCATCGGCGACAACAACGATCTTGGAGTCGCGGGCGACGCGCTCTTCGATACCAGTGCCGACGAACGGCGATTCGGCTTGGAGGAGCGGCACACCTTGGCGTTGCATGTTCGCACCCATCAGCGCGCGATTCGCATCGTCGTGCTCAAGGAAGGGAATCATACCCGCGGCAATCGAGATAACCTGCTTCGGCGAGACGTCCATGTAGTGGACGGACTCAGCTGGGACTTCGAGGAATTCGCCGTCCTGACGAACGGTGACCTTGCCGATGAAATGGCCCTTGTCGTCGATCTCCGAATTCGCCTGAGCGATGATCTTCGCCTCTTCCTGGTCGGCCGTGAGGTAGTCGATCTTGTCGGTGGCGCGACCGTCCTTCACCACGCGGTAGGGCGTTTCGATGAAGCCAAACTCGTTTACGCGGGCGTAAGTCGAGAGAGAGTTAATGAGACCGATGTTCGGACCTTCGGGTGTTTCAATGGGGCAGATGCGCCCGTAGTGCGACGGGTGAACGTCGCGAACTTCGAAACCAGCGCGTTCGCGGTTGAGACCACCGGGCCCGAGTGCAGAGAGGCGGCGCTTGTGCGTGACCTCGGCGAGCGGGTTGATCTGGTCCATGAACTGCGAGAGCTGGGACCGCGCGAAGAAATCGCGAATAACGGTCGTCAACGCCTTCGGGTTAATCAGCTTCTGCGGGGTGATCGAGTCGACGCTCTGGTCATACATCGTCATGCGCTCGCGGACGAGACGCTCTGTGCGGCTCAGGCCGACGCGGCATTGGTTGGCGAGGAGCTCGCCGACGGTGCGGACGCGACGGGAACCGAGGTGATCGATGTCATCGACAACACCGACGCCGCGCTTGAGGCGGACGAGATACTTCGTCGCGGCAACAATGTCGCCCGATTCCAAGATGCGTTGCTCGAGCTCGATCTTGAGGCCGAGCTTCTGGTTGACTTTGTAGCGACCGACGCGGCCGAGATCGTAGCGCTTCGGATCGAAGAAAAGACGTTTGAGGAGAGCCTTTGCGTTGGCAGTTGTCGGGGGCTCGCCGGGACGGAGGCGTTTGTAGATTTCCTTGAGGGCTTCCTCTTCGTTGCGAGTCGGGTCTTTCTTGAGGGCACGGATCAGGGCGCCTTCGTCGACCGACGTATCGATGACGCGAAGCGTGGTGATGTCATGCTTCTCAAAGGTGCGGACGATCGCCTTGGTGAGCGGCTCGAAGGCACGGGCGAGAACCACACCCTTCTGGGCATCAATGGCATCTTCGACGAGGACGAGCGTAGAAACGTTTTCGAGATCGAGGGCTTTGGCGACTTTGAGATCCTTGATGTCGTAGAAGAGGTTCAGCAGGTCGATGTCGGAGCTATAGCCGACAGCACGAAGCAACGTTGTAATGAGGAATTTCCGGCGGCGGCGGCGGCGATCAAGGTAGACGTAAAGCAGATCGTTGTTGTCGAACTGCACTTCCAGCCAGGTGCCACGGTCGGGGATGATGCGGAAAGAGTGGAGGGGCTTGCCGTTCGGGTGAGGCGTGACTTCGAACGCAATACCCGGTGAGCGGTGGAGCTGAGAAACGACGACGCGCTCGGCACCATTGATAATGAAGGAGCCACGCTCGGTGACCATGGGGATTTCGCCCATGTAAATGTCCTCGTCCTTGATGAAGTCTTCCTCGCGGAGGCGGAGCTTCACGTAGAGGGGCACGGAGTAGGTGATGCCTTCGCGGAGGCACTCAAGCTCGGTGTTCTTGGGATCGCCAAGATTGTAGGAGACGTATTCGAGCGTCAGGCGCTCATCGTAGCTGAGGATCGGGAAGACCTCGCGGAACACGGCCTCAAGACCCTGCGGCTTGCGCTGCTTCTCGGGAATACCCTTTTGCAGAAAGTCCAAATAGGACGTGATCTGAATCTCGATGAGGTTCGGCGGCTGGATGACTTCGCGGAGCTTGCCGAAGTTGATACGTTCAGAGTGTGTGCGGTCGGCCATGGGAATTCCCGGTAAGGGTTAGGAGGCGGAAAGTGACAAGGCGCAGCGCTCAGTGCGCGGCGCGGGAAACAAACGAAAGAACGAAAAGGGAAACAGCAAAGGACAGGCCGTGCGCGTGCGCGGCCTGTCCTGAGAAAAACGGAAGATGTGCGAATGAATTCGCCAAGCTTCGCGGCAACTTACTTGAGCTCGACCTTGGCGCCGGCCGCCTCGAGCTTCTTCTTGATCTCTTCCGCCTCGGCCTTCGGAGCATTCTCCTTGACGGGCTTCGGTGCGCCTTCGACGAGATCCTTGGCTTCCTTGAGGCCCAAGCCGGTGATGGCGCGGACTTCTTTGATGACGCCAATCTTGTTTGCGCCGGCTTCCTTGAGGATGACCGTGAATTCGGTCTGCGCCTCGGCCGCGGGAGCGGCGGCAGCGGCACCGGCGGCAGGGCCGGCGGCGACAGCAGCAGCAGCGGAAACGCCCCACTTGCCTTCGAGATCTTTAACGAGGGCGGCGAGATCGAGGACGGTCTGCGCGGACAACCACTCGATGACTTGGTCTTTGGTGATATTGCTCATGTTGACTTCTCCTTGGGCAAACTAGCGGTTTCGAAAAATGAAACGCGTTTAAGAGACGTATCCCCTAGCCTACCGCGATGGATATTGGGCTCCCGGATTGATCCGGGAAAATTAGTTTTGGGTTGAAGATACGGATTAGGCGGCCGGAGCTGCGGGCTGCTCTTTCTTGACCTTGGCGTCGAGCAGGCGGACGAACGACGCTGCGTTTTGCGTAAGCATGCCAAGCAGCTGGGAACGAAGCGCCTCGAACGAGGGCAAATCGGCAATCTTGGCGAGATCGGACGCGCTGATGAGCTTTTTGTCCATCACGCCGACCTTCACTTCGAGCTTCTGCTTTTCCTCAAAGAATTTCTTGAGGATTTTGGCGACGCCAGCGGAATTTTTTCCACCGACAATGACGGCCGTCGGTCCGGTAAGGGCGCTCTCGAATTCCGGGAGTCCCATGGCCTTGGCGGCAACGCGGAGCGAGCTGTTCTTAACAACGTGAAACTCGGCTTTCTCAGCATCGAGACGTTTGCGCAACTCAGCGGCGTCAGCGACGGTGACTTTCGAGAAGTTGGTGAGGATGACGTAGTCGGACTTCTTCAGGTGCGTCTCGACCTCTTTGATCAGGTAATTTTTTTCGGCTCTCATGGTCGTGACTCCTATTAGTATTTGCTGAACTCGGTGGACGAGATGTGCACGCCGGGACTCATGCTGGATGAGAGGGCAATGGTCTTGATGTATTGGCCGCCCTTGAACGAGGCCGGTTTGGCTTTGCCGACCGCTTCCACAACGACCTGCACATTCTCAAGAATCTGCGCGGCGGTGAAGGAGCGTTTGCCAACGCCAATTCCAATATTGGCGGACTTATCCATCTTAAACTCAACGCGACCGGCTTTGACGGCCTTGATACCCGCGGCGATATCGTCGGTCACAGTGCCAGACTTCGGATTGGGCATCAGGCCCTTGGGACCGAGGACGCGGGCAAGCGTGCGGACCTGCTTCATGGCTTCGGTCGTCGCGATTGCGACATCGAAGTCGAGCCAGCCTTCGTTGATCTTCTGCATCATGTCCTGCAATCCGGCATGATCAGCTCCGGCAGCGAGAGCTTTCGCCGTATCGTCCGTAAAAACGAGCACGCGAACTTTCTTACCGGAACCATTCGGGAGCGGCGTAGTGCCACGCACGTTCTGGTCGCCGGAGGCGCCGTCGACACCAAGGCGGAAAGACAGCTCGACAGTCTCGTCGAATTTGGCCTTGGGGAATTTAGCGAGGATATCGATCGCTTCTTTGAGCGGATATTCCTTCGTGAGATCAGCGACCTTTACGGCGCTGTTGTAGCGTTTACTATGGGCTTTTGGCATGTGGACTCCTTGCGGTGCGAACGTCCGGGTGGACTCCCGCGGCGAGTGTGGTTGTTGTGCGGACTAAATTATTCGATGACGTCGATGCCCATATTACGGGCAGTGCCGGCGATGATTTTGATCCCGGCGGCCTCGTCCTTGGCATTCATGTCGGCCTTCTTTATCTTCCAGATCTCGGCGAGCTGCTTTTTGGTGACCTTGCCAACTTTGTCTTGGTTGGGCTTGGCCGATCCGCTGGCGATATTGGCGGCCTTCTTAAGGAGAACACTGGCAGGCGGCGACTTGAGGATGAATGTAAAGCTTTTGTCCGTGAAGACAGTGATAACCACGGGCAAGATCATGCCATTCTGGTCCTTCGTGCGGGCGTTAAAGTCCTTGCAGAACGCCATGATGTTGACGCCTTGCGCGCCGAGGGCGGGTCCAACCGGAGGAGCGGGATTCGCAGCGCCGGCGGGCAATTGGAGGCGGATGTAACCTTGGATCTTCTTAGCCATGTGAGTAAGGGTGGCGGGTGTTTGATTATTCTAACGTGCGGAGGGCGGCGGTGACAAAGAGGCGTCACCTCATTCTGTGAGGCGTTGCACCTGCCAGTATTCGAGCTCGACCGGCGTAAAACGGCCGAAAATGGAAACGGAAACCTTGAGCTTGCCCCGATCGGGATCGATCTCGTCGATCCGGCCGGTGAGCGAGGCGAAAGCGCCGTCGGTGATCTTCACTTCCTCGCCGACGAGATATTGCACCTTTGGAACCTCTTTGCCGTTGGCTGCTTCGATGCGGGCGCGGATTTCGTCGATCTCAGACTGGCGCAATGCGGCGGGACGGTCGCCACCGACAAACCCGATCACGCCAGCCACTTCCTTGACGAAATACCACGGCTTGTTGATCACCTTTTTGTCTTCTCCGTAGAGACACATTTGGATGAACACGTAGCCGGGATAAAGT
This sequence comes from Opitutus sp. GAS368, assembly GCA_943372705.1. GTDB lineage: Bacteria > Verrucomicrobiota > Verrucomicrobiia > Opitutales > Opitutaceae > GAS368. Next base: position 45,990 of record CALRZR010000010.1, read on the forward strand.
TTGCGAACTTTGGTCGACTTCTTGCCGTTCTTGACCTCGGAAACGACCTCCGTGGGGAGCAAGACTTCGAAAATAGCATCGTCGAGTTCCTCGGCCTTTTTGAACTTCTCGATGTAGTTCTTCACCTTGTTCTCCTGGCCGGAGAGCGTGTGAAGAGCAAACCACTGGGCGCTGGCAGGCGCGGTCGTTGGGGTGGACATGGAGAGAGGCGAATCAGAGGTTTAGCTGACCCAATCAGTAAAAAGGATGACCACTTGGGTGAGCGAAAAATCGCTGATGCTGGTGAAGACACCAAGGATAACCGCCGCCACGACCACCACGATGGTAGAGTCGCGCAATTCGGTCTTGGTTGGCCAAGAGCACTTCTTAAGTTCTTCGATGATTTCGCCGGCGAAGATACGGGTGCTGCGGAACGGATTTTTCATGGACGGAAATTTGGCAGGCGCGGAGGGAATCGAACCCCCAACCAACGGTTTTGGAGACCGCTACTCTACCAATTGAGCTACACGCCTGTGATAAGCTTTCTTAGACGACGCAGCCGAGGCCCCGCATTGAGGCCTCGGCGAATCGAGATTGGAGAATCAGTTGATCGATTACTCGATGATCTCGGTGATACGGCCGGCGCCGATGGTGCGACCACCTTCGCGGATAGCGAACTTCTGGGTCTTTTCCATGGCGATAGGAACGATCAGATCGATTTCAACGGCGATGTTGTCACCAGGCATGATCATCTCAACACCCTTCGGGAGATTGACGATACCGGTCACGTCAGTGGTCCGGAAGTAGAACTGGGGACGATAGCCGTTAAAGAACGGCGTGTGGCGACCACCTTCGTCCTTGGAGAGGACGTAGATTTCGGCTTTGGCCTTCTTGTGCGGAGTGATGGACTTCGGAGCCGCGAGAACCTGACCGCGCTCGATAGCGTCTTTTTCAATACCGCGGAGGAGAATACCGACGTTGTCACCGGCTTGGCCGCTATCCAGCAGCTTGCGGAACATTTCGATACCCGTCACGACGGAGACAACCGTGTCCTTGAGACCGACGATCTCAACCGAGTCGTTAACCTTGATGACGCCGCGCTCAATACGACCGGTGGCGACCGTGCCACGGCCCGTGATGGAGAAGACGTCTTCGACAGACATCAAGAAGGGCTTGTCCATCTCGCGCTGGGGCTCGGGAATGTCGGTGTCGATCGCGTTCATCAGCGCCGTGATGGCGGCTTCGCCCTCGGGCTTGCCTTCGAGCGCGGCGGTCGCGGAACCACGAACGATGGTGGCCTTGTCGCCGTCAAACTGGTATTTGGTGAGCAGCTCGCGGATTTCCATCTCGACGAGGTCGAGGAGCTCAGGGTCGTCGATAAGGTCGACTTTGTTGAGCCACACCACGATCTTCGGAACACCGACTTGGCGGGCAAGCAGGATGTGCTCGCGGGTCTGGGGCATCGGGCCGTCAGCCGCGGAGACAACGAGGATAGCGCCATCCATTTGGGCGGCACCGGTGATCATGTTCTTGACGAAATCCGCGTGGCCGGGGCAATCGACGTGTGCGTAGTGGCGCTTTTCGGTCTGATATTCCACGTGGGCGACCGAAATCGTGACGATCTTGGAAGCATCGCGCACGGTGCCGCCCTTGGCGATATCCGCGTAGGTCTTGACCTCGGCGAGGCCCTTGCGCGCTTGAACGGCAAGAATCGCGGTCGTCGTGGTGGTTTTACCGTGGTCGACGTGGCCGATAGTGCCGACGTTGACGTGCGGTTTTGTGCGTTCGAATGTGCCTTTAGCCATGTGCGTGGTAGACGTTTGAGACGTTGATTTGGGTTTGGATGATGAAAAATGACCCCTGGTTTTGCGTCGAGAAGCCGGAACGACGTGGTAATTTGACACTGGAGCCCAGAACGGGATTCGAACCCGTGACCTCGTCCTTACCAAGGACGTGCTCTGCCAACTGAGCTATCTGGGCAGACTAAGGGAGTGCCAAAAAACGAAAAGAGCGGGAGAACGTGCGGCCCGCGTTTCTTACCGTCAACAGCAAATTCGTCCAAATATCCAAAATTCTACGGCCCCACAAAAATCCGGTAGAACCCGGGTTCCAACCGCTCGCCAATTCGATGGGTCTTGGCGAGTTGATTGGCAAAGAAACCATCGACCTCCTCAACCCCGGAACGAACGGTGACGGTGATCGGCCCGATCAACCCGGCGCTGTCGACGCCAACCGCAAACTCAACCGGCTGCCATGCACCTTTTACCGGCGGACGCTCACTGATCGACTGAGCCAATACCTTTTTCCCGTCTGCGGCCCGGACTACTTCAAAATATGCCGAGCGTGGAGCCAACGCCACCGTCCGGGCTGACGGTCGCCCGAATCCCACGAGCCCCGCTGATAACGCGTCGGCCGAGACAACCTCTCCAGGCCCAGCAGGCATTCTTACCGGCGGGGGCAGACCCAATTTGACCTCCGTTTCAGCGAAACTGAACTTCGGGCTATCGAAACCTTGGTATCTGCCACCGATTTCAGATGCCACCAGCTCTCGCTGTGACGCGTTCCATTTCGTCGGTAGAAAGAGAGGCGTGGGATCAAGCAATACCGCTTCATCGCTGATCGCCCGATCCGCCCCACCGATAAGGGTCACTGTCTTCGGCTGTAAATTGGTCAACCTATCCGGTAGATGAAGTTCCGGCGCCCGAAAGAGAGTTAGCCCGCTCCCTCCGATACCAACACTCAAGAGCACCGCGATCAGCCAGCGCTTCTTCCGTTCGTTGGGCGATTCCTCCATTTCAACGAGTTCCACCTGATTGGGCAGCCGGTTCTTGTGTAGCCATTTGAACATGCACAAAACCCGCCGAATGCGCGGAACTTGCGATCGCGGTGAAAACGGTGGTCGGCACCGCCGATCCAACGAGGACGAGTAGCGACGGTCGCTGCACCTTCTTAGCTTCTCGGTCCAACCATCCCCGTAGGTCCGAGGCGTTGATCGCACCTTCATCCACAAAAATCAGGTCCGCACGCACGACACTAATTCGGTGAGTGGTTAAAGCGGCCCCCGCTGTCGACCCAGCCATTTTGGGAATCTGAAAGCTCACTCCGAGCCCGGGCGCCAACACAAACCGCGAGCCAAACAGGAAAAAAAAGAGCACAATCAGGCCGCCGTTGACATAGAACAGCCAATCGAAATTTCTCGGATCAGGTCGGAGGCGCGCAACAAGTTCGAGTGGACGCGTGATCATTTTCGTTCCTCCGTCGGCCGACCCTCCCCGGGCTGAATACCACGATACTCGGTAAGCAAAAACTTCATGATCTCGTTTCCGGACCACTCGACATCTCGAACGATCGCACGCACTCGCCCAGACAGGAAGTGATGGGCCAGATGAGCCGGAATCGCGAGCATGAGACTTCCCGCGGTCGCCAATAGCGCCTGCCACATCCCACCCGAAAGCGCACCGGCCGTCGCGTAGTCGCCGCCTTTCTCGAAGGCCAAGAACGTCGTGGCCATGCCCAAAATTGTGCCCAGCAAACCGACCAACGGCGCGACTTGGGCAACCGCGCTTATCGCCCCCAACCGCCGCTCAATCGCCGGCAGTTCAATCACTGCCGCCTCCTGGACATGGAATCGCATCGATTCCGCGGTATCGTCCGCGTGCAACAGCGCTGCTTTCACAACCGCCGCCACCGGACCGGGCGTCTCCTCGCAGACTGTCAATGCCTCGACCAAACGACGTTTCGCCAAGATATTTTTGATACCGTCCAAGAAGGCCTTCGCGGCAATCTGCCCGCGATGCAAATAGAGCGCACGCTCCACAAACAGCACCAGTCCCATCAGGCCGAGCAACAGGAGCACCCACATCATCGGGCCGCCCTTGGCGAACAAACTGAAATCAAAAACGGACATGGTCTGGTTTATTTAGAGGAAGTTCGTTGCACCACGTAAACCCGAAACCCGAGTCCATTCACGGTTTGGCCTCCGTGAAGCCAAACCGCGCCAACTTCGCCTTGGCGAGAGCCTCACCCCACCCCAGCTTTGTGCGGACCAACAGCAGCCAAGCCTCTTTCGCCTCTTCGAGTTTTTCCTGCTGCTCGAAAACTTCGCCGGCCCGGTATAGGGTCCGCGCCATCCAATAACGCCCCTTGGACTGCAATTGTCCGGATCTCTCTTCGTCCACGAGGAACGCGTTGACGACGTCGTTCCACCAAACTTCGAGCGCCTTCGCCTTGTTTTCACGACGGACCCAAAGTTCACCTAAGTTGTAGCCTGCTTCAACGCGCACATCGACCGATGCGTCCGCCCGGTCGCGCAAATGCTCGAACAGCGTCTGCGCGCTGGCGAAATGGGAAGCGTCCCCCGAGGACTGTGCATTGTGGCACTCGGCCAGAGCCAATTGCGCGAGAATCAAATTCTCCTGCGAAGCCGGCTTGTTCAGCAGATCCTCGTAGATGAATTGTGCTTTCGGCAGGTTGTTCAGATTTCGCCAAAGGTCGCCCTGTTTCAATCGCGCCGAGAATACCAAATCACTCTTGGGATACTTTGTGACGAGATCCTCGATCAGCCGGTTCGCCTCCGTGTAATTCGCATCCTGTCCTCGCCGCTCCGCCTGCAGCGCCGCCTGAAACAGCGCGTAGGGTGCGAGTTCATTCTGGGGAAACTCGTCCGCCAACCGGGTGAGCAACTTTTGGGCGTCCACCGTTTTCTCCCGCGCGGCATAATATCCCGCCTCGATCAGGTAAGACCTCACCGCCGCATCGGATTTTGCGAATTTTGCATCCTCCCGCAGCGCCTGCAGCGTCTTCAGTCCGTCAGCCTCTTTTCCGAGGGCAAAATTAGCTTCGGCCTTCACCAAAGCCCCGGTGCTCGCGATCTCGTTGCGCAAATTCTCGTTCACCCCGGCAAGCAGCGCCGCCATCGCATCCGCCAATTTGATCGTCCTTTCCGGCTCGCCGGCATCCAACGCCAACCGCGCCTGTAGCCACGCCATCCTCGCCCGCAACTCTCCCGGCAATGCTGCGGCGCTCGTCGCGCTATCGGCTGTTTTTTCGGCAAGCAGTGCGTTCACGCGCCCATAAGCCTGCTTCACTCCGGCGGCGCCTTGGATTTGCAACTCCCGCGCCAAATTCCATTCGGCCCGCCACCGGTTTTCCAGATCGAACGCCGGATCGAGCCCCAACTCGTCCAGCAGGGGCTGCGCCGCCTCCACGCCACCGGCTTTGATCTCCGCCAGCACCCGTTGGAACATCAGATCACCCGGCTTCACGCCCTCGGGCCGCTCGCGCAATGCTGCCGCATAGGCGTCGGCCGCACTCCGGAAATCGCCGGCGTCTCCAGCACTACCCGCTCGAAACCAGGCCTCCGCCTCCAACACCACCAGCTCGGCGCGAGCCTGCGCCGCTCCGGGGGCCCCTGCGAGCGCGGAGCCGGGCGCGAGCTCAGCGCGGGTCTTGCGGGCGTGATCTGCCGCCGAACGCCAACGCCGCTGCTCCCAAGCCGATGCCGTCAACACCCCGTAGGCATGCACCCGGAACGACGATCCCGGATAGTTGTCCAAGAGCTGCCGCACATCTTTTTCCGCCGGGGCGTAGTCTTTCTCGGCCAACAGCACCTGGGCGCGAAACAACAACAAGCTCTCGAGAATCGGATGCTTCCTCGGTGCATCGATCAGCTTGCTCAACTCCGCTCGAAACACTCCGCGCACGTTGTCCTGCTGCGACGCCCGCGCGAGCAACTGCAACGCTTCCCGCTGCCGATCCGGATTGGTGCCCGTCGCCACCAATTGATTCAGCGCCACACGCCCCACCCCGCCCGGAGCCTTGTCCGCGATCATCCCTAACAACAGCCGCAGATCGTCGCCGCGCGTCCGCTCCTGCGGTAGCAACGTCTGCAAATTTTGCTGCAAAAAACTCACCGCCTCCGCCGTCTGCCCCGCCAAGTGCAACATCACCGCCAGCGACTTCGCAGAACTATCGCCCACTGCCCGTCCCCGGAATTGTTCGTAGTTCGCCCGCGCCTGTCGCAGCGCTGCGTCACTCGGCCGACCCAGCCCCAGCCGCACCTGCTCCCCCGCCAACCGAAACCGCGCGCGCGCCATTTCATTCACCGCCGCCTGCTCGGCTTTGATGTAAAACTCGTTCGCCTTCGTCACATCCTGCACCGGCGCCAAATCATACAACGCCCCCTGCAAAAACGAGGCCCACGCCCGGTCCGGTCCGGACAGCTCTTCCACACGGATCTCCGCGAACTCCGCCCGCGCGACGTCCGCTTTTTTCAACTGCACCGCGGCCAGTCCTGCGCGCAAATGCCACGCTGAGCCCCGCAAGCCCACAAATGCGCCCAATACTTTTTCCGCTTCCGCCGGCTGACCATCGTCCAGCAACACCGCCGCCAAGGCCAACGTCAGCCCCGTCCGATCTGCGTCCGGCGCCGCGAGCAGCTGCCGATAAATTCCCGCCGCCACCGAGGGAAAGCCCAGCTCCTGAGCCCGTTGTGCCGATGCCATGGTTACCGCGCCGCCGCCTGCCGTCACCGCACCTTGCCCCGCCTTTCGAGGCGTCGCCGTCTGCAGCAACGGCGCCGGCGGCACCAGCGCTTCCTGCGCACGCACCGCACCTCCCACCACGAGGCAGAGCGATCCCAACAATCCGGAATATTTTCGAAAACGCATGGCGTGACGCAGGCTCGCGGCCAACTTGCTTCGCCCCATGGAAACAATCAACCGCGTTGTAACCAGTTCCCACTCGCGCCAAAAAGTTCCCCGTCCACACTCACTCGCGTTTTCAATTCACACGCCTCACTCCCATGATCACCGCACTCATCGCCCTCGGCATTCTCGTCGCGCTCCTCCTCGTCCTCGGCCTCTGGATCGCCGGCATCTACAACAAACTCGTCGAACTCCGTAACCGCTTCAAGAACGCCTTCGCGCAAATCGACGTCCAGCTCAAGCGCCGCTACGACCTCATTCCGAATCTCGTCGAGGTCGCCAAAGGCTACATGAAGCACGAGAGCACCACGCTCGAAGCCGTCATCAAAGCCCGCAACATCGCCGCCGCCGCCGCCCAAGCCGTCGCCTCCAACCCCGCCGACGCCAACGCCATGAAAGGCCTCCTCACCGCCGAAGCCGGACTCGGCGGCGCGCTCAGCCGCCTCATGGTCGTCTCCGAGCAATATCCGGATCTCAAAGCCAACCAGAACATGCTCCAGCTCACCGAGGAGCTGACGTCGACCGAGAACAAAGTCTCTTTCGCCCGCCAAGCCTACAACGACAGCGTCCAGTTCTATAACACCGCCCGCGAAGTTTTCCCGAACGTCATTTTCGCCGGTATGTTCGGCTTCCTCCCCGCCGAGCTCTTCAAGATCGAAGACCCCACCGAACGCAACGCGCCGAAGGTGCAGTTTTAATCATCAATTCGCGCAAATACGATCATGCCGACAAAAACAAAAAAGCCAGACCGAGAGCTCCATACTGTGTCTGCGTCTCTAAAAAACTGGGACTTGGCCAAACGAGAGTCCGCGGTCAAATTTTCGATACGTAGGAATGAGGAAAAATTAGGGACTTTGACCGTAGGACGTGGATCGATCGCGTGGAAGCCCTCGAACGGGAAAAAATCACGATCATTTTCTTGGACATATTTCGCAGATCACATCCACAGTTTATAGCTAGAGCTGTCGTTTAGACAAAAACTCGGTGCGCACGTTCGCGCAGCAAAAAATCAAGCCGAGGCCGCCTCATGGATTTCTTCGAAGCCCAAGCCCGCGCCAAGAAGCACACGACGCGTCTCGTCGCGCTCTTCTCGCTCGCCATTCTCGGCACGGTGTTTGGCACCTATTTCGCCACCGTCTACGCCCTGCGGGAAACCCACGAATACCATCCGCGGCGCACCCGCCCCGGCCACTACGAGTTCTCATCCGCGCCGCAAGGACCCGTGCCGTCCTGGTGGCAACCGCAACTCCTCCTCGGCGTTTCGATGGCCACCCTCGCCGTCGTCGGCATCGCGTCTCTGTGGAAGTGGAACGAGTTTTCCGCCGGCGGCTCCGCCGTCGCCGAGAGTGTCGGCGGCCGCCGTGTCGATCCGCACACCACCGACACCCACGAACGCCGCCTACTCAACGTCGTTGAGGAAATGGCCATCGCCTCCGGTGTCCCCGTTCCCGCCGTCTACATCATGGACGAGGAACCCGCGATCAACGCGTTCGCCGCCGGCCTCACCACGAGCGATGCCGTCGTCGCCGTCACCCGCGGCACGCTCGAAAAGCTCTCCCGCGACGAACTCCAGGGCGTCGTCGGCCACGAGTTCAGCCACATCCTCAACGGCGACATGCGCCTCAACTTGCGCCTCACCGCGCTCGTCTTTGGCATCCTCGTCATCGGCCTCCTCGGCCGCGGCCTGCTCTCGTCCCTCCGATATACCCGCCCCCGCTCATCGGGCAACAACAAGAACCACGTCGGCGTCCTCGCGGCGATCGCGCTGATCGGCCTCGCCCTCATGGCAATCGGCTACATCGGCTACTTCTTCGGCCGTCTCATCCAAGCGGCCGTCTCACGCCAACGGGAATACCTCGCCGACGCCTCCGCCGTGCAGTTCACCCGAAATCCCGGCGGCCTCACCGGCGCTCTGAAAAAAATCGGCGGCTTCGCCCTCGGTTCCTCGATTCAGTCCAACAAAAGCGCGGCCCTCGGCCATTTCTTTTTCGCGCAAGGCTTCCGCTCCCACTTCGGCGGTCTCTGGGCCACGCACCCGCCGCTCGACGAACGCATCCGCGCGATCGATCCCCGCTTCGACGGCCAGATGTTTGCCGCTCCCGAAGTCGTCGACGTTTCCCGCGAATCCTTCGCCACCGCCGGTTTCGCCCCCACGCCGCCCACTCTGCGCGCAGCGCCGCCGCCCCTTCCTCCGTCGACTCCTCCCGTTACCTCCGCCCACGGGTCCCCTTCCCTCGCACCTGCCTCGCTCGCCGCCCTGAGCGAAGAACACATCGCCAACGCCCAACTGCTCCTCGATTCCACCCCTCCCCGCCTCCGCGCCGCTACTCAATCCACCTCCGACGCCCAAGCGCTCCTCTTCGCGCTTCTCCTCGATGACGATTCTGTCACGCGCCAACAGCAGCGCAACCTCGTCGCCGCACGCGCCGGCGGCGATGCCCTTCGCGCGCTCGACGACCTCATCCCCTCCCTCCGCGATCTCCGCCCCGAGCATCGCCTTCCCCTGCTCCAGCTCGCCCTCCCGGCCCTTCGCCAACTGCCACCGACCGCACTCGCACCCTTTCTCGACACCCTCGACGACCTCGTCCACGCCGACACCCAAGTTTCCGTGTTCGAGTTCACACTTCAAAAGCTTCTCGTCCGCACCCTCGCCCTCGGCCGGACCCCATCCTCCGTGGTCGTTCAGTATCACTCTTTCCACGCCGTCGCCCCGGAAATTTCCATCGTTTTCTCCTCGCTCGCGCACCTCTCCGCCTCGGCGCACACGCTGTCCGCCGCCCAGACCTTCGCCGCCGGATCCTCTCAACTCAAACTCGTCGAATCACGCCTCACCCTACTCCCGCCCGCCGCGTGCGACTTGGCAGCGCTCGACGCCGCGCTAGACAAACTCGCCGGCGCCAGCTTCCCCATTCGCCAACGCACCGTGACGGCCGCCGCGCACCTAATCGGCGCCGATGGCCAGACGTTGATCGCCGAAGCCGAACTCCTCCGCGCCATCGCCGCCACCCTCGATGTTCCCCTGCCCCGCTGAGGATCTCACCACGCCCCACCCTCCAATTACGCAAAGTGGTGCCCCCGTCCGGACTTGAACCGGAATACGCGGTTTAGGAAACCGCTGCTCTATCCAGTTGAGCTACGGGGACCAACTGAGTTCCCTACAAGGTCCGGGCATTTCCCCTCTATTTCCATAAAAAAATCGCAGGTTGACATGCCCGCCCCACCCCGCACGTTCCACCCTCCCTTTAAAAGCCATGAGCACCACCGAACAGAAGCAGCAAACACCCACCCCCGCGGAAATTCCCTTCACCACTCCGCAAGTGATGAGCCACTACGTGACTGATACCGGCAAGATCTTGCCCCGGAAATACACGCACCTCACCGCCAAGCACCAGCGCGCGATCACCAAGACGATCAAACACTCGCGCAACATGCTCCTCGCTCAGTAAGCGAGCCGCCTGTCTGCAATACCGGATCACCTCGGTTCGGTGGGTAGCGCCCTCGCCCACCCCGCAATCGACCGAGGATCCCGTTTGTCTGATGGGGAGGGCGTTTGATTTTCTCTCCGGATAATCGTTCTGATCGGCGCTCCGCGCTATCAAACGCCCCGGAACGCACACCGCGCGAGCCGCATTGTGCTCTTCGGCCCGACTGGCCCGTTCGTCCACGAAACCCGCTGCCTGCGCATTTGCTATCGGCGCGCGAACTATGCCAACGTTCGCCCATGCCGCGCCCCCGCCTCGCCCCGTTGTTCGTTCTATTCACATCGCTCGCGCTCGTCCTCGCGCCCGCTCTCCGCGCCCAACGCGCGCCCGTCGAAGCCGAGCACGGGATCGTCACCTCCGCCCACGAACTCGCCTCGCTCGCCGGCCTCGAAATGCTCCAGCGCGGCGGCAACGCCATCGACGCCGCCGTCGCCACCGGCCTCGCCCTCACCGTCGTGTATCCGTTTGCCGGTAACATCGGCGGTGGCGGCTTCATGCTCATCCGCCTCGCCGACGGCCGCACGGTCGCCCTCGACTACCGCGAGACCGCCCCCGCCTCCGCCTCCCGCGACATGTATGTCGGCCCCGATGGCAACGTCCTCTCCGGCCCCACCTCCTCCACCGTCGGCTGGCGCGCCAGCGGCACGCCCGGCTCCGTCGCCGGTTTCGCCCTCGCCCTGCAAAAATACGGCTCCGGCAAACTCACCTGGGCCGACGTCTGCGAGCCCTCCCGCCGCCTCGCCGCCGACGGACACCGCGTTTCCCAAACCACGGCCCACGGTCTTCGCGCCTACGAAAAACTGCTCGGCCAATTCGACGAATCGAAAAAAATCTACCTCAACGGCGGCGCCTTCTGGAAAACCGGCGACCTCTGGAAACAACCCGACCTCGCCGCCACCTTTGCCCGCCTCCAGAAAAACGGCCCGCGCGAATTCTACGAAGGCGAGACGGCCCGTCTCATAGCCGCAGCGATGAAGAAAAACGGCGGCCACCTTACCCTCGCCGATCTGCAGGCCTACCAAGTCGTCGAGCGCACACCCCTCCGCGGCAGCTATCGCGGCTACGACATCATCACGATGCCCCCACCCAGCTCCGGCGGCATCGCGCTCCTCCAGATGTTCGCGATGCTCGAGCCGTTCGATCTCGCCGCGATGGGTCCCAACTCCGCCGCGAAATACCACGTCTTCACCGAGGTCATGCGCCGCGCGTTCCGCGACCGCGCCGAATACCTCGGCGATCCCGACTTCGTCACCGTGCCCACCGCCCAGCTCCTCGACCGCTCCTATTTGAAAAAACGCATGGCCGATTTCTCCCCCACCCGCGCCACGCCGTCCGAAAAAATCGAACCCGGCCTCGGCCCGGTAAAACTCACCAATCACTCTACGCCCCACGCCCACCTTTACGCCGAAACGACCGAAACCACCCACTTCTCCGTCGTCGACTCCGCCGGCAACGCCGTCGCCAACACCTACACCCTCAACGGCGCCTACGGCAGCGGCGTCACCATTCCCGGCACTGGAATTTTGATGAACAATGAAATGGACGACTTCACCGCCAAGGTCGGCGTGAAAAACATGTTCGGGCTCCTCCAAGGTCCCGCCAACGCCATCGTCCCCGGCAAGCGCCCGCTCTCCTCGATGACCCCCACCATCGTCCTCAAAGACGGCCAACTCTTCCTCGTCACCGGCAGTCCCGGTGGCCCCACCATCATCAACACTGTCCTCCAAATCGTGAGCAACGTGATCGACTTCGGCATGAGCGCCACGCAGGCCGTTGAAGCTCCCCGCATCCACCACCAATGGATGCCCGACTCGCTCAGCTACGAACGCAACGGCCTCAACACCGACACCGCCGCCATCCTCAAATCGCTCGGCCACGATTTCAAAGAACGCGCCAGCTACGAAGGCTCCCACCAAGGCGACGCCGAGACGATCATGGTCGACCCGAAAACCCGTCTCCGCCTCGGCGCCGCCGACCCCCGCAAAGGCGACTCCAAAGCCGTCGGCTATTAAAGTAGGGCAAGGTCTCCGACCTGCCCTCCGGAAGCGCCACCGCTTCCCCCCATCAGTTTCGCCACTGTCCGCCGCCGCCACGCATCCGTAGTTTGAGTTCCGCGCACCACCCGCATCCACTCCACCCCGCGCACACCACCGCCGCGCCGGGCCATGCACCACCTCCGCCTCCTCATCCTCGTCGCCCTGTTCCTCGCCGCCCGCCCCGCCGCCCTCGCCTTCAACGGCCACATCGCCACCGAGGGCCCGCTCACCGTCACAATCGCTGACATCGCGACCGTCACCGCCTTCGACACGCCACAACCCTTCAGCGTCACGCTCGCCAACTCCGCCGCCACTCCCCTCTTCGTCACAGTCACGCTCTCCGGCCTCATCGACGACTGCCTCGCCGTCGGAGAAACGACGCAGCGCCTCACCGTCCCCGCCCGCGGCCAATCCACCGCGACCTTCTCCTTCTCGTGCGGCCCGCGCACCTACTCCGCACACTACCCGCTCCACATCCGCGCTACCTTCGACGCTCCCTCCGCGACCGCCCCATCCCAAACCATCGCCCACGCCATCCAAATTTTCCAAACTGACTTCGCCTCCGCACTCAACGCCTCCGCCGCCACCGCCGAACTTCCGCTCCTCACCATTCCTGCCTCGGGCGTCTACGCCCTCGCCACCGAAAAATCCTCGCGCGTCGCGTGGTCCTACCTCGGCCAACCGCTCGTCCGCCTCCCGGTCGGCTGGACCGGCTCCGACGCCACCTCCGCCGCCAACTTCGCCCACCTCCCCATCGCCCGCGGCGGCGAGACGCGCCCCTCGCTCCAACTCCACCCGCCCTACCGCCCGCGCGCCGGCACCGTCTTCGCCGAATATCGCGTCAAACTCCCCGCCCGCCCTGAGCTCGCCGACGGGGCCACCACTCCTCTCCGCTTCGCCTTCTTCAACGCCATCCGCGACAGCACGCCCGCCGAGGGCGCGAGCGACGGCGTCACATTCCGCGTCTGGGCCGGCGACCAAAAACTCTTTGAGCGCCACACCGACTCCAAAACGTGGCTCCCCGGCGACGCCGACCTCACCGCCTACGCCGGCCGCGAAATTCTTCTCCGCCTCGAGAGCCATCCCGGCCCGAAGAACAACACGTCCTGCGATTCCAGCTACTGGGGCGATCCCGTCATCACCGTCGGCGCCCCGCCGCCCCTCCTGACCGCCGACGCGAAATCCGCGCTCCTCGCCCGCGCCCATTCCTTACTCTCAGCCCCCACTCCTTCCCTCACTACCACCTCCTCCCCTACATCCTCCACCGCGCCCACTGCCCCCGATGCCCGCGTCTACACCCTCGCCGGCGGCTGCCGCGCCGTCCTCCTCCTCGGCCCCAACGGTCTCGCCGACGGCGTGCTCGGCTTCGGCGACGCGAGTCGCCAAGTCCGCTTCGAAGGCCTGCACCTCGCCGTGCGCCACCACGTCCTCGGCACGTGGCCCTCCGCCGCCGTCGTAACTTCCGTGCGTCTCGACCGCGACTCCGCTGGCCGCGACCGCATCGTCCACACCGTGCGCGTCAACGACGAAACCCTCACCCTCACTGTCACCGCCTGGGCCGACGGCCCCGCCCTCCGCCTCAAAGTCGAGAGCGCCGATGCTCTCACGACCCTCACGCTCAACGCCGCCGATCAGACCGCCTCGCGCGTCTACTACGGCCACGGCTACTGCATCGTCGATCCTCAGCCCTTCCGCGCCGGCTCCGGCGGCCACAACCTCTCGACGAGCCACGTCGGTTTCGATTTCGCCAGCGGCCTCTCGCTGCTCACGGCCAGCGATACGCCCGTCGACGATTTTAACGTCGATCCCCCGCGCCGCCTCTACCAGCTCCGCACGCACCCTGACGCCACACTCACCTTTGTGCCCGGTTTCGCCGGCGCCCTCGACTGCGCCATCCGCTACCGCCCGCTCTACGACAAATCCTCCGCTCCCGGCGTCGCCAAAAAAGCCGGACGCTTCGTCTTTGATCTCTGGGGCGGCCGCTACGCCGACCACACTGCGCGCCTCGCCCGCGCGTTCGACTACGGCCTCACCCATTCCCTCGCGATCATCCACACGTGGCAACGCTGGGGCTACGACTACCGCCTCCCCGACATTTTCCCTCCGCTCCCGTCCCTCGGCACACTCGACGATCTCCGCGAGCTCGGCCGCGTCTGCACGACGCGCGGCGCGCTCTGGGGGCTGCACGACAACTACATCGATATCTATCCCGACGCCGCCGACTTCACCTACGACGCCGTCACCTTCACGCCCGACGGCAAGCCTCGCCGCGCCTGGCTCAACGAGAGTCGCGAAGCCCAGAGCTACCAGTTCCGTCCCGACCGCATCCAGCCCTTCCTCCAGCGCAACCTCGCCCTCATCGTCCCTGCCCTGCACCCAACCGCCTCGTTCGTCGACGTCTTCGCCTCGATCAACAGTTTCGATTTCTACGACCGCGAGGGCCGCTTCCACTCGAAACGCGAAACCCAGCGCGCCTGGGGCGAAGCCTTCGCCGCCATCCGCGATGCCTCGGGTGAAAACGCCCCCACCTCCAGCGAGGCCGGCGGCGATCATCTCATCGGCTGGCTCGACGGCTCAGACGCCCAGTTCATGACGCTCGGTTCAAAACCCGAGCACTTTCACAATGTCGTCCGCGCTCGCGACTGGTCCCGCGTCCCGTGGTTCGACGCCGTCAACCACACGCGCTTCAGTCTCCACGGCGTCGGCTACTCCGACCGTTACCAAGGTGGTCTCTCTCGCGAAGAGCACGGCATCGAGAGCGACGATTACCTCAGCGCCGAACTCCTCACCGGCCACGCCCTCATGGTCGATTCCGCCGCCGGCGTCCGCGGCGCCGTCCGCAAATACTGGCTCGCGCAAGACTTTATCGCGAGCGTCGCGCACGACGACATCACCCGCGTCGGATTCGCCGACGGCAACATCCACCGCCTCATCATCACGTGGCGCTCCGGCGCCCGCGTTTACGTCAACCGCAGCGACAGCGATTGGACCGTCGCCGGTCACACGCTCCCTCAATTCGGCTACCTCGCGCAAAACGGCGAAATCGAATCGAGCATCGAGCGCCTCGGCCCCGCCATCGTCGAACGCTCCCGCGCCCCGGGAAAATTTTTCGTCAACAGCCGCGTCTACAACCCCGCCGCCCCCCTCGCCATCTCTCCGTCCGTCGACCACCTCGAATACCTCGGCGACCGCCGCTTCCGCCTCATCACGACGTGGAACGCCGAACAGCCCGCGCCCAAAGCTCTCGCCGTCACCTACACCTTCTCGCGCAACACCCCCGGCCGCCGCGCCCTCACCGAGTTCACCGGTGGCGGCACACCCGCGCAGCCCACGAGCCAGTGGCAAGGCCGCGTCACGGTCGGCGCCGACTGGACCATCACGATGCCCGCCGACCTTCCCCTCGGCTCCTACGAAATTTTCGTCGCACTCAACGACCCGAAGAATCGCAACCAACGCCAGCGCCTCCTCGGCAACGAAGACAACCGCCGCCGCTACAACGTCGGCACCCTCCTCGTCGAAAGCCGCGACAAAACCACCGTCACCAACATCCGCTTCACCCCACCCGCCGAACCCTCCGTGCGCTCCGCCCGTTTCCTCGCCCACACCACCGCCGTCGATTTCGGCTTCACCCAAACCACCGGCGCCTTCCGCTGCGAGATCGCCCCCGACCACGTCATCCTCACTCCACTCCCCGACGGCGACGCCTTCACCGCCACCCTCCGCCTGGAACAAATCCTCGGTCGCCGCGTCACCGTCCGCTCCATCGCAACCATCGACGCCCAAGGCACCGTCCTCACCACCTTCCCCTTCACCGCCACCGACACCACACCCACCTTCACAATCGCACCCAACGTCTTCGCCTATCGCCTCTATTTCCGCTGAGCCCCCGCGCTTCGCCGATCAGGCGAAGCCCGCACACTCCCCCGCGCCCGCACTCTCCGAAAATTAGCGCCCATTAGCGGTTCACCACTCCCAGCGCATTCGCGTATCGCCTCACGCTCCGCTGACCCTTTCCTCCTCCCCATGCCCCGCGTCACCCTCGCCTGCGCCCTCCTCCTCTCCCTCCTCGCCTCGCTCCGCGCCTCGCCCGAGCACCTCGTCTGGCACGAGAAACCCGCCGCCCACTTCACCGAGTCCACTCCGCTCGGCAACGGCCGCCTCGGCGCGATGGTCTTCGGCGGCATCGCCGAAGAGCGCATCGTCCTCAACGAGGCCGGCCTCTGGTCCGGCTCACCCCAAGACGCCGACCGCCCCGACGCCGCCCAATCGCTCCCCGAGATCCGCCGCCTGCTCCTCGAAGGCAAGAACGCCGAGGCCGAAGCCCTCGTGAACAAAAACTTCACCTGCGCCGGCCCCGGCTCCAACCGCGCCCGCGGCGCCAACACCCAATACGGTTCCTACCAAACCCTCGGCCACCTGCGCCTGAAATTCCTCAACGTTCCCGCCGACGCGCAGCCCGCCGACTACCGCCGCGAGCTCGACCTCGAAACCGCCATCGCCCGCCTCACCTACCGCCTAGGCGAGGTCACTTACACCCGCGAAATTTTCGTCAGCGCGCCCGACGATGTCATCATTGTCCGTCTCACCGCCTCCCAACCCGGCGCCCTCAACTTCGACGTCGCCCTCGACCGCCCCGAGCGCTTCACCACCGCCTCCGAAGGCCCCGACCGCCTCCTCATGACCGGCCAGCTCCCCGACGGAAAAAATTCCGCCGACGGCACCAACACCGGCGTCCGCTACGCCGCTCGCCTCCGCGCCCTCATGCCCACCGGCGATCTCTCTTCAACCGCCAACACGCTCCAAATCCGCGACGCCACCCAAGTCGTTCTCCTCCTCACTGCCGTCACCGACATCCGCTCCTTCGCCAACCGCCGCGACGACGACCCCGCCACCGCCGCCAATGACGACCTCACCCGCGCCGCCGGAAAAAACTTCACCGCCCTCCGCGCCGCCCACCTCGCTGACTACCAACGCTACTTCAACCGCGTCGCTCTCCGCCTCGGCCCCACCGCCACAGCCCGCCCTGAGCTTGCCGAACGGGCCGCCCTCTCCACTCCCGCCCGCCTCGCCGCCCTCAAAGCCGGCGCTGCCGACCCCGGCCTCGCTGCCCTGTTCTTCGATTTCGGCCGCTACCTGCTCATCTCCTCATCCCGCCCCGGTGGCCTCCCCGCCAATCTCCAAGGCCTGTGGGCCGAGGAAATCCACGCCCCGTGGAACGCCGACTGGC
>CALRZR010000011.1:0-61529 GCA_943372705.1 Opitutus sp. GAS368
CGAGACCGGAGGGCGCGACGGTGGCGGCGGGCAGGCGAAACGCGAAGGGGGCCGGAGCACACGCGGAGTGTGCGTTGGCCGGTAGAGACGGAGCGGTAGCGGGGGATGGCTCGGACTGGGCGTCCAAGTTCGTGCCACAGGAGAACCACAAAGCGACGGTGGCGACGGGGTGGAGATACGGAATGGTCGAAGTCGAGGAGGTGTAAACCTGGAGGCGGTCCGGCATTTGGGCCGATTGGAGGGACTCGCCGGGGGAAGGGGACTGGTCGACGGAGGCGTTAGGACGGGTCGTCTCCACGCGTGCGATCCCAGCTACAGTGGCCAACGCGATGAGCGCGGCGCACTGCGTGGAGCGCAGGAGGCAAGGTGAGACGAACATGGATCTATGGGAATGAGACCTAGTCGCGATTGAGCAAGGAAAATTTTGCGCACCGCAAGAAATGAGCTGAAAATCACAACGGCGGGCTCCGGGAAGGCTGAGCTTCCGGGGTGGGGATGGTTGGAGGGGCGGCGATTGAGGCGATGGCTGGTGGCCGGCCGGCGACGGGTCTACCGGATTGCGATTCGACTTGTGCGGAGACGCGAGGCGGGACGGGCGGTGGAATGGTGGCGATAACCTCCGGAACGAATGCTGCCCGGCGTGAGCCAAGGCGTGATGACGATGGTTTTGCTTTGGTGCGGGGGCGTTCGGGGTTGATGAAAAATGTCGAGGGCGCGTGGAGCGTGTGGGGCTTTGGTGAGTGTTTAGGGAAATCGGTGCGGGCAGGGCCGGTAGTTCGAAACCACGGTGGGAAGGGCGGTCGGACGGCGCATACGCGGGCGAATGGCCGGGCAAAGGTTCTCCTCGACGCGCGGAAGCGGGAGACGTTTAACGGTGGGATGGTCGCAACCCTCACGGTCAAACTCGGCGAACGCAGCTATCCGATTCGGTTCGGGACGGATTTGGCGGGCGAGGTGCGACAGGCGGTGGACGGATGGCGGGCGGCGGGGCGCAAGGTGGCGGTGCTGACGGATGTCAATTTGGCGCGTGCGCAGGCCGGGGCGTTGCAGGCGATGTTCGGCGAGGTTCCGGTGCTGTCGGTCGAAGCTGGCGAGGGAGCCAAATCGCTGGTGGGGCTCGGGCGCGTTTTAGACTTTCTCGCCGAGAATAAACTGGACCGTGGCGGCGTGCTCGTCGCGGCGGGCGGAGGTGTGATCGGCGATCTGGGTGGATTTGCGGCGGCGGCGTGGCTGCGCGGCATCGATTTTGTGCAGGTGCCGACGACGTTGTTGGCGATGGTGGACAGTTCGGTGGGCGGAAAAACCGGGATCAATATCGCGGCGGGAAAAAATCTGGTCGGAGCGTTTCACCAGCCGCGGACGGTGTTTATCGCGACGGGATTGCTGGGGACGCTGCCAGCGCGGGAATTTGCGGCGGGGATGGCCGAAGTGATCAAATACGGGTTGCTGGGCGACGCCGAGTTGCTGGCGCAGTTGGAGGCGGTGCCGCTCACCGTGACCAGCCCGACGCTGGCGGCGGTGATCCAGCGTTGTTGCGCGATCAAGGCGGGTATTGTGGAGGCGGATGAGCGCGAAACGGCGAAGGACGGCGGTCGGGCGTTGCTCAATCTCGGCCACACGTTTGGGCACGCGGTGGAGAATGCGGCGGGCTACGGCGAGTATTTGCACGGCGAGGCGGTCGCGATCGGTCTGAGTGCGGCGGCGCGGCTGTCGCAGAAACTCGGTTACATCGAGGCGGCGGACGTGGTGCGCGTCGAGCGGGTCGTCGCGGCGCATGGGCTGCCGGTGCGCCTGCGGGCGCCGCTGCCGTATGGGGAACTGTATGCGGCGATGACGCGCGACAAAAAGGTCCGGGCAGGC
Organism: Opitutus sp. GAS368; assembly: GCA_943372705.1. GTDB lineage: Bacteria > Verrucomicrobiota > Verrucomicrobiia > Opitutales > Opitutaceae > GAS368. Next base: position 1,861 of record CALRZR010000011.1, read on the forward strand.
GGGCTGCGGTTCGTGGTGTTGAAGCGCCTGGGTGAGGCGGCGACGCAGGGCGACATCGCGCCGGCGCTGGTGGAGGAGAGCTTCCGCGAAGTGGGCGCGGCGTAATTTAGGATTTCAGATTATCGAATTTCGAATTACACGTTCATCATGTCAGCCATCGACGAAGGAATTGTCCGGGAGTATTTTGAGCAAAACGGCTTCTTGGTCCGCCAAGCGCGCAAATACCAGGTGTCGTCGCGCCGAAAAATGGCGGACGAAGAAATCGATCTCGTCGTCTACAATCCGGCGTGGAAACGCTCGGACCGGAAACCGGACTTTTTCCTGTTTTCGAACGAACTGCCGTTCGTGCAGAAGGCGGTTGTCTCGGTGAAGGGCTGGCATACGGGTGTGTTTACGCCGCAGATGCTCAAGAGCAGTCCGGAGGTTTTTAGTTTTCTGAAACAGAGTGTGTTGAAGGAAGCGGCGCGGTTTTTTCCGGCGGACTCGGCGGACGGAGCCAGCGAGCCGTTGACGAAAATTTTGGTGCTGCCGAGTTTGCCGACGGCGGAACCGTTTCGCTCGCAGAGCGTGGAGTTGCTCAAGGCGAAGGGCGTGGATGCGATTATTTCTTTTCGGGCGATGCTGCTCGACCTGCTCGACAAGATTGAGACGAACCAGAACTACACGAAGAGCGACACGCTGCAGGTGATGCGCATTCTGAAGAACTACGATTTGCTCAAGGACACGCAACTCGACCTGCTCTCGGAACGGGTGACGCCGCGGCGAGCGAAGGCCTGACGCGCATGGCCACCACCATTCATCCGACGGCGATCATCGAGCCGGGCGCGCAGCTGGGGGCGGATTGCGAGATCATGGCGTATGCGGTGGTGACCAAGCATTGCGTGCTGGGCGACCGCGTGGTCGTGCATCCGTTTGCGGTGATCGGGGGCGATCCGCAGTATTTGAAATTCGACCGGGCGACGGCGGCGGGGGTGCGCATCGGCGCGGGCACGGTGATCCGCGAGCATGTGACGATCAACCGCTCGATCCACGCGGGGAAGAATTCGGTGATCGGCGAAAATTGTTTCATGATGGCGGCGAGCCACGCGGCGCACGACTGCGAGGTGGGGAACAACGTGGTGTTTGCGAATGCGGCGCTGCTCGCGGGGCACGTGAGCGTAGGCGACCACACGTTTCTCGGCGGGGCGGCGGCGGTGCACCAGTTTTGCCGGATCGGCGAAGGCGTGATGGTGGCGGGGCACGCGGCGATCACGCGTGATGTGCCGCACTTCACGATGGTCGCGGAGCGCGACGACGTGATCGGTTTCAACGTCGTGGGTCTGAAGCGTCGCGGAGTGGCGCGGGCGGCGATCGCGGAGCTGAAGGCGGCGTTTGCCGAGGTGTATTTCACGGCGGGCAATATCCGCGCGGTGGCGGCGCAGATGCTGGTCGGAGAAAAATATGCGACCGTCGAGGCGCGGCGGTTCCTGGAATTTTTTGCGGGTGGAAAGCGCAGTTTTGCCCGCGCGCGGCGTGCCGGCGGAGCGGAGTCGGAGCATGACAGCTAAGCTCGCGTTCACGTGTGGCGATCCGGCGGGAGTGGGGCCGGAGATCATCGAGTCGTGGCTGGCGGCTCATCCCGACGAGGCCTCCGGCGTGGCGGTGATCGGGCCGGCGCGCTGGCTGGCGACGCTCGCAACGGCGGCGGAGAAAGTCGCGGTGGGATTGGAAGAGTTCGTCGCGGTGCCGGGGAAACCCTGCGGTGAAGGTGCGCTCGTGGCGTGGGCGGCGATGGAACGGGCGGCAGCCGGGACGCGGCTCGGGGAATTTTCGTGCGTAGTGACGGGACCGGTGAGCAAGGCGGAGCTGGCGGGCATCGGCTACGCGTTTCCGGGCCAGACGGAATTTTTCGCGGCGCGGTGGGGCGGAGAGCCGGTGATGGCGTTTTGCGGCGGGAAACTGCGCGTGGTGTTGGCCACGTGGCACCTCCCTTTGAGCGAAGTGGCGCGGACGCTCGGGCCGCATTTGCTGCGGCGGACGGTCGCGGCGGCGGACACGCTCGCGCGGGCCGAAGGCGTGGCGCGGCCCCGCATCGGCGTGTGCGGGCTGAATCCGCACGCGGGCGAAGGCGGGTTGCTCGGCGAAGAAGAGCGCGATTTCATCAACCCGGCGCTCGAAAAAATGCGCGCGGATTTTCCGGGGCTCTCGCTCTGCGAACCGGGCGACACGTTGTTCGCGCGGTCGTTGCGCGGGGAGTTCGACGTGGTGATTGCGCTCTACCACGACCAAGGGTTGGCGCCGTTGAAGGTGGTCGATTTCGATGAGTCGGTGAATGTGACGCTCGGCCTGCCGCATGTGCGGACGAGTCCGGATCACGGCACAGCGTTTGGCATCGCGGGAAAAGGCGTGGCCCGGGCGACGAGTTTCGCCAACGCGGTGACGGTGGCGCGGCGGTTGATCGCGGCGCGGGCGAAGGTGTGAGCACCGAGGTGCGCCGTTCGTCACGGCGCGCGCGCCACTCGTCACCGGGCGCTCGCGGGTGGACAAAGGGGCGGCGACGGTTGGACATGCGCCCGAGAACTTTGCAGCCTCGCCGTGCTGTGTCGTTCTGCGCCGCACGGATCCTCCGCGTCATTTTCATCGGTCTCGCTTTGCATGCGGGAGCGGCAGCGTGGGCGCAGGCGATTGCCGAAAACGAAACGGCCGAGGCGGGCGCGCCGGCGGCGGAACCAGGGCCGCGGCCGTATCGCATTTGGTCGCGTGAGGAGTATGGCGGGGGACCGGTCGTGATGAGCATTTCCCATCATCCGGAAACGGGCTTCATGTATTTGGGCACGGGGCGCGGCGTCGGCGAATACGACGGTGCGCGGTGGCACAACATCGATCCGCCGGACCGCGGTCCCACGCGCGGCGCCGCGGTCGACAGCCGGGGGCGCGTATGGACCGGGCGCTACAATGGCGTGTTCCTGATGGAGCCGGACACGGCCGGGCAATTGCACTTGGTGGCGCAGACGGAGCTGCTGCCGCCAGCGCTGCGGGAGATCGGCTACGTGCGGCAAGTCACGAATACGCCGGCCGGCATTTGTTTTGCGGGACGGCAAAACGTGATCGTGATCGCGCCCGACGGCAAACTGCGGTCGTGGAGCGCGGATCAACCGTTTTACTATGCGTGGTGGATGAACGGCGCACTGCACGCCTCGATCACGAACCGCGGCACGTTTCGCCTCGAAGAAGGCGGCGGGATGACGAAGTTGCACGAAGACTCACCGATCGTGCTCGCGGCGAGAAGCCGGGACGGCGGCGACACGCTGTTGCTGACTTCACGGGGACCGCTGGTGTGGCGCAGCAGCGAGGCGCTCTATGCACCGGCGGGCGGGTTTGCGGATTTCTTCGAGAAAGACCTGGAGGTTACCGGGGCGGATTTCCTGCGAGACGGCCGGGCGGTTTGCACCCTGGCGAGCGGGGACCTCGGCGTATTCGATCAGCAGGGCGCGCCGGTGTTGATCTGGCGCAAAGTGCCGACACTCGCGTTCAACTATTGCCGGCAGTTCGCGGAGGATGCCGAGGGCGGGCTGTGGCTGGCGAAGCACGCAGGGGTAATCCGGATACAGCTTGATCCCGTGCCGGCGGCGGATCCGCCGCTGCGCGTGATTGTGCGCCGCGTCACGGATCGCACGGGACATGCGCTTTATGCCGGCGGGGGCGGCCGGGGGCTGCCGCCGGAGGTGGTGCCCGCGGCGGATGTCGACGGACTCAAGATCGAGTTTGCCGCGCCGAGCTACCGGCACGAACGACAGGGCGGCCCGAAAATGCAGTTTCGCTCGCGCCTCGAAGGAATCGACGCGGACTGGACCGCGTGGTCAGACGTGGCCGGGCGCGAGCTGGCGGATTTGCCGTTCCGCAAACTTGCGCTGCACATCGAAGCGCGGCGGCCTGGCGAGGATACGGCGGCGGCCAATACACTCCGTTTCCGGATACACCAAACGTGGTGGAAGACGACGTGGGCGGCGGGATTGATGGTGGGCGCAAGCAGCGCACTGTTGCTCGGCGCGCACCGGCTCGGCACGCGGGCGTTGCGGAGGCGGGCAGGGCGTTTGGAGGCGCTGGTGGCGTCGCGCACGGCCGAGTTGGCGGAAAAAAATTCGGTGCTGGCCGAGCAAAACCGCGAACTCGCGGCGCTGCGCCAACTGGATCGCGACGAGAAGATCGCCGCACGGCTTGCGGAGGAGAAGGCGCGGCTGGAGGTGCTGCGGTATCAGCTCAATCCGCACTTTCTCTACAACACGTTGAATTCGCTCTACAGCCTCGTGCTCACGGCACCGCCGGCGGCGGCGGACATGGTGCTGCGCCTGGCGGATTTTTGCCGGGTCGCCTTGGAGCGGCACAACGAAGAGACGACGACGGTCGGTTCCTGCTTCGACCGATTGGGACTCTATTTGGAAATCGAAAAAATCCGCTGGGGCCCGAGTTTGCGGGTCGAAGTGCACGTGGACCCTTCGGCGCGGGAAGCGTTTCTGCCTCCGTTCCTGGTGCTGCCGCTGGTGGAAAATGCGATCAAGTATGGCGGTGCCACCAGTCCCGAGGAACTGCGCGTGCGGCTCGTTGCGCAGTTGGTGCCGGCGGCGACCGGGTTGGGCCAGGTGTTGGAAATCGAGGTGGCCAACACGGGGCAGTGGGTCGAGCCGGCCACGACCGCCGTGCGCGGTTCGACGGGTATCGGTCTTGAAAATCTGCGGCAGCGGCTGAACCGCTACTACCCAGGTGAACACGAATTTTTCACGGAGTTTCGTGACGGTTGGGTGCGGGTGCGGCTGCGGATCGAAAAGTGGCAGTCGCCCATCGTGCTCGCACCCCAGGCCGTGCAAACGCCCCCCTTGAAACCGGCATCCCATCCCTGAAATTCCCCATGCCCAACGCGCTGATTATCGACGACGAACCGCCGGCCCGAACAGTATTGCGCACGTTGTTGGCCGCGCACGCCGGCATTACGATCGTGGGCGAAGCGGGCACGATGCGCGCCGCGCGCGATTTGCTGGCTCAGGCGGACTACAGCCTCGTGTTTTTGGATATCCAGTTGAGAGGCGGCAGCGGCTTCGAGCTCGTGCCGTCGGTGCGGGCCGGGGCGGATGTGATTTTCGTAACGGCGCACGACGAGCATGCGCTGCGGGCGTTCGAGGTGAACGCCCTCGACTACCTGCTAAAGCCGGTGAAACCCGCGCGCTTGGCGGCGAGTCTTGCACGGCACACCGGTGCCCGCGCGACCGAAGCGGGCGGATTGCCGGCGAGCCGTCTGAAGATCGACGACACGATCTATGTGCGCACGGACGACGGCGCGCGGTTCCTGCCGTTGGCGGCGATCTGCGCGCTGCTTTCGTGTGAAAACTACTGTGAGGTGCATCTCGTGAGCGGAGAAAAACTCCTCGTGCGGCATACCCTGAAGGCGTGGGAAGACGCGTTGCCGGCGCCGCCGTTTGCGCGGGCGCACCGGCAGGCCATCATCAACTTCAACCACCTCATGCGGATTGAGGAAGACGGCGCGGATGCTCCGTTGTTGCATCTCACCGGACTGCGCGTGCCGCTGCGTGCCAGTCGGCGCGAATGGGCGGCATTGCGGGCGTGGTTGCCGCGGGATCGCATCGGCGCGTTTCGGCCGGGAGTGTGATGGTGGTCGGACACAGGGCTCCACCGCGGCTTTACGCAGGACCGTTTATCACAAAATTGAGGCCGTTCGTCACCATCGGCTCGTCGAACCTGCTGCGTTAATGCAGACAGGTGTCGTTTTCATCTAGCCAGGGGTGGTGCCCGTGACTGCGCCCTGTTTTATCTACTGACGATAGCGGCGCAGCGTAGCTCTTAGGCGACTACGTTGCGCCGCTTCCTCGTTTTTGGGCAGCGGCAGTCCGTTTGAAAAAGTTGCGGTTCCGAGGCCGACTCATTTGGTTCGGCCGCGATGTCTTCCGAATTGATCACCTCCGCAACCGTGCCGGCCCTTCCCGAGGGAGTGCGCGAGGGCAACGAGAACCTCGTGCTGCTCACCGCGTCGGCGGGCGCCAAGGTCAACGCGCTCATCGCGCGGGAGCAGGCCGGCGAATTTCTCCGCCTGGCGATCACGGGGGGCGGGTGCAATGGCCTCAGCTACAAGATGAAATTTGTGCCGGCTCCGAAACGCGGAGACATCCTCGTGCGCACGGCCGGGGTCCGGGTGATCGTCGACAGCAAGAGTGCGCTCTACCTCAAAGGCACTCATCTCGACTACTCGCATGCGATGGTCGCAGGCGGATTTAAATTCTCCAATCCGAATGCCAAAGCGAGCTGCTCGTGCGGCGAGAGTTTCAGTGTCTGAGCGGGCCCGCGGCTTGCCGCGGTGCGGACGGGTGGCGAAATAGGTGTTGTCATCGCCCGGGCGCTGGGCGAAATCAGTCCCGACCTAATCACTCGTTAAATCCTTATTGATGGCTACTTCGTTCCCCTCCGCCGGTGGCGGCAACCGTTCCGGTTCTTATCAGCGTCGCAATGTCGACCCGTTCGCGGCCATCCGCCGCAACCATCGTATCAAGGTTCCGCAGGTTCGCTTGATCTCACCCGAGGGCCGTCAGCTCGGCATCATTGATACGCAGAAAGCCATCAGCCTCGCGCTCGAAGTGGGCCTCGATCTCGTGGAGGTCGCCCCCAATGCGACGCCGCCCGTGTGCCGCATCATGGATTTCGGCAAATACGTTTACGAGGAACAGAAGAAGACCTCGCACGTGAAATCCACGGCGAGCAAGATCAAGGAAATCGAGTTTACCGCCCGCATTGCCGACGGAGATTTCTTCACCAAGGCGCGCCACGCCGAAGAGTTTCTGGCGCACGGCAACAAAGTGAAACTCCGCCTCAAGTTCCGCGGCCGCGAAATGGCCCACACCGACATTGGCTTTGCGGTGATGACGCGTGCCGTCGCCGAGCTCGCCGGCATGGGGCATCCCGATGCCGATCCGAAACTGATCGGTCGTAACATTCACGTCATGCTCACGCCGCTCGCTCCCAATAAACGCAAGCCCAAGTGGCACGTCGAGGGCAGCGCCAGCCAGGCCGTGGACGACGGTCCGGACCGTGGCGACGACGACGATGACGGCGACGACGCTCCGCCGGCTTCCGCGGCCAAAGGTCGTTGAGTTTCCGCCGCCATGCCTTCGGCGGCTTCCCTTCGTGCGGCGCTTGGCGTCCTAGTCGTTTGCAGCGCGGCGTGCAGTCACGTCGCGAGCAGCGCCGCACCGGAGCAAGCGGTGAAAAGCAACACGTCGGCCCAGGTTAACCCGCCGGCCGTGCGGGCGACGCCCTCCCGCCCGAATGGCGCGCCGTCGGACGTCACTGCGGCGGTGGTCCGTCCGCCCGCGAAAAAACTTCCGCCGCTACCGGCAACGCGATTCAAGGGACGCGACTTTGTCGCCGTTGACGACGTGGCCAAACGCGTGGGCTTCAAGAGCACGTGGGTTGAAGCGCGTCGTGAACTGACCCTCTCCGCCTCCAGTCGGCGACTCGTGCTCACTGGCGAAAAACGCGAAATTGCGTGCAACGGCCTGCGGATTTTTCTCGGTGAAGCCGTTCAACTTCGCGACGGCAGGCTCTTCGTGAGCAAGACCGACTACGAACGGTGTCTGTTGCCCCTGCTGCGCCCCGATCTCGTGGAAACGCCGGCGCCGCGACTGAAGACGATCGTGCTCGATCCCGGCCATGGCGGCGGTGATCCCGGGATGGAAAACCGGCCGCTGAAGCTGCAGGAAAAGGTCCTCGCGCTCGAAATCGCGGTGCGTCTCGAAAAATTGCTCAAGGCGGAAGGCTACCACGTCGTGTTGACGCGGCGCGACGACCGCCAACTGGCGCCGAGCAAAGAAGCCGATCTCCAGCGGCGTGCGATAATCGCGAATACGGCGGGCGCGGATCTATTTATCAGTATTCATTTCAACTCTCTTTTCCCAAACACGCTTGTGAGCGGGACGGAGGTGTATGTGTTTACACGGCCCGGCCAGCGTTCCGATCAGTCGTGGGGCTATGGCCAGGCCGACGATACGGAGAACGAGATCGCGCCGGTGAACCGGCACGATCCGTGGACCTCGTTGCTCGCCCACTCGTTGCACCGCGAGACCATCGCGGGGCTGAAGACTTCGGACCGCGGGCACAAGACGAAGCACCTCGCCGTTTTGCGCGGACTTAATTGCCCCGGGGTGCTGGTAGAGGCGGTGTTTCTGTCCAACGACGACGAAGCGCGCCGGGTGGCGTCGCCGGCCTACCGTCAGAAAATCGCCGAGTCCTTTGCCGCCGGTATCCGGTCCTACGCGACCGCACTGGGCGTCTCCGCGCCGAAATCACCTGCTCCCACCGCAACGGGTGCGCGACCCGCGCCGTCAAACTCACCATGAAATCACGTCTCACGTTCCTCTTCGCGGCGTTGTGCTGCGCCGCCACGGCACCGCTGACTGCCTGGGATTACCACGGTCATCGCACCGTGAATCAACTCGCGCTCGCTTCACTGCCGCCGGAGTTTCCGGCCTTTGTGAGGGAGGCTGGCGCGGTTGAACGGGTCTTGTTCCTCGGCGGGGAGCCGGACCGTTGGCGCAATGCCCCCGACCTCACACTCAAACATTCCGGGGGCAGCTGGACGGACCATTTTTGCGACCTCGAATATCTCACCGATGCCGGGCTCGATTTGCAGACGCTCACGTCGTTTCGGTTCGAATTCGTGGTGCAATTTGCCGCCGGGCGCGCGGCCAACGCGGACAAATTTCCCGCAGTCGATGCCGGGAAGAATGCCGACCGCACGCGTGAGTGGCCGGGCTTTGCTCCCTGGGCGATCACCGAATATTTCGGCCGGCTTCGCTCCGGGTTTTCGTATTTGAAAGTTTTTGAGGAGCTCGGCACGCCCGAAGAAATCGCCAACGCCAAGGCCAACATTCTCTACGTCATGGGCGTGATGGGGCACTACGTGGGCGACTGCGCGCAGCCGCTTCACACGACGGTGCATCACAACGGCTGGGTTGGCGACAATCCCAAGGGCTACAGCAAGTGGCCTGGTATTCACTCGTGGATCGACGGCGGACTGGTGGCGAAGGCCGGCATTACCTTTGACGGACTCGCGCCCCGCATGACCCCCCCGGCGGCCATTTCTCTTGCGCCGCGCGACGATGGCCGTGACCCGATGTTTGTCGCCGTGATGGATTATCTGATCGCGCAAAACAAACTCGTCGAGCCACTCTACCAACTCGAGAAAGCCGGCAAGTTGAGCCACGGCCGCGATGAAGCGGTGACCCCCGAAGGGCGCGCCTTTGTCGAAGGCCAGTTGCTCAAGGGCGGCCAAATGCTGGGCGCGATTTGGCTCGCCGCTTGGAAAAACGCCGTGCCCGACACCTATCTCCGCACCCAGCTGGTGAAGCGACAGGGCGGGGCGGAACCGGCAGCTGCCGGCTCCGCGAAACCGAAATCATGAACCTCGCCGCGCTTGGCTACGTGGCCTTGGGCGGCGCACTCGGATCAGTCGCGCGCGCGCTCGTCGGCTGGCTGATACCGGCCGGGCGGCTGCCGTGGGCGACCATCGCCATCAATGTCGCGGGCTCGCTGCTCATCGGCTGGCTGATGGGGCGGCTGGGTCCGCCGACGGAAGATAGTTTCCGCGCGCACAGTTTCGCCGTGGTCGGTGTGTGCGGCGGATTCACGACGTTCTCCACGTTCAGTTGGCAGACGATCGAACACATGCAGAAGGGCAATTGGCTCGCGGCCGCCGCGAACGTCGTGCTCTCGGTCGTGTTCTGTCTGGCCGCGACGTGGATCGGCTGGAGGTTGGCGCGGTGAAACGCCGGGTGTTGGCGGGACTGGTCTGGCTGTGCGGTGCGCTCGCGCTGGCGGCGGCCGACGAAAATCTCGCAGCGCGAGTTGTCCTGCTGGCGAACCGCGACGATCCGGATTCGGTGCGCATCGCGCGGCATTATGCGGAAGTGCGCGGTGTGCCCGTTGAAAATATTATCACGCTGCCGCTGCCGCTGACAGAATCGATCACGTGGCGCGAGTTTGTCGTCACCTTGTGGGAGCCGCTGCTCGACGAGCTCATGCGCGCCAAGTGGATTGACGCGATTCCGATGACGCTCACCGATGCGGTGGGGCGGCGAAAGCTCGCCGTGCACGGACATCGGATCGCGGCGCTCGTGACGTGCCGTGGGGTCCCGCTCAAGATCGAACACGATGCGGCGCTCTACACGGCGTCACTGTTTACCCAGAAGCCCGAGTTTCGCACGAATGCGGGCGCGGTGGACTCGGAACTGAGCCTGCTCGCGTATCCCAATTATCCAATCAATGCGTTTGTGCCGAACCCGTTGTTCCAAGGAGAAAAGCCGAGCGCGCTCGAACGGTTGCAGATTGTGAAGGTGTCGCGGCTCGACGGTCCCACGGCCGATGACGCCGCGGAATTGGTGGACCGCGCGGTCGCGGCGGAGCGCACGGGACTGCTCGGCCGGGCTTATGTGGATATCGGCGGCATTCATGCCGCGGGCGACCGGTGGCTGGAGGCGTTGGTGGCGCAACTCGACAGCATCGCGTTTGCTCCGGCGGTCGACCATGCGCCCTCGACGATGCCGGCCACGGCGCGCTGCGATGCTCCGGTGCTCTACTTCGGTTGGTATGCGGGCAACCTCAACGGGCCGTTCGCGCTGCCGGGATTCCGTTTTCCGCCCGGAGCCATCGCGCTCCATATCCACAGCTATTCCGCGGGCACGCTGCGCTCGACCACGGCGGGCTGGACGGGGCCGCTGGTAGCGCGCGGGGTGACCGCGACCGTGGGAAATGTGCATGAACCCTATCTCGAGCTCACGCATCGCCCCCATCTGTTTCTCCGGGCGTTGGCCCGTGGTATGACTTTGGTGGATGCAGCTTATTTTGCGCTACCGGAGTTCAGCTGGCAGGCGATTTTGGTCGGAGATCCCCTTTACCGGCCGTTCGCTGTGCCACTGGAGACGCAGTTGAAAGATCTTGCGAAGCTGCCCTCGCGACACGCCGGCTACGCGGCGCTCCGGCGAGTGAGGGAACTGGTTGCCGCGGGACGGCGCGAGGAAGCGTTGGCCTTGGCCAAATCCGCCCAACGCGCGGTGCCGAGCCTGGCACTTGGTATGGAACTGGCCGGTCTATTGCGCGACTCGGGCGACGACGATACGGCGGCCAGTGCGCTGGGCTTTGTGGCGTTGTTAAAATCGTTTGCGACCGACGAGTGGGCGCTTGCCCGGGAAGCGGCCTTGCTCCTCGAAAGTCTCGGCCGGCCGGCGCGTGCGGTGGAACTGTGGCAAACATTGCTGGCAAGCGAGGCGATGCCGCGGGAACTGCGGGTGGCGTGGTTGCCTGATGCGAGCAAAGCGGCGCGTTCCGCGATGGACATCACGCAGGCGAAAAAATGGGAAGATACGCTGACGGGACTCCTGCCCCCGGCTCCGGAAAAAAAGTAGAGCGGACTTTCGTCCGCCCCGGGGCGCAAAAATTACCGTGCGCAAGAAGGGCGCACCGAAGGCCGCCTTCCAACTAAACTTTGTCGACGATGCGGTCGGCCAATCCGTAGGCGATGGCCTCTTCGGCGTTCAGGTAGAAATCGCGGTCGGTGTCTTGGTTGATGCGCTCGAGTGGCTGGCCCGACGCGGTGGCGAGGATCTGGTTCAACTCGGCGCGGAGTTTTTCCATTTCCTTCGCCTGGATGTTGATGTCGGTCGCAGGACCGATGAAGCGGCCGGAGATCAGCGGCTGGTGGATGAGGACGCGCGAGTGCGGGTAAAGCAGACGGCGGCCCTTCTTGGCGCCGGAGAGCAAGATTGAACCCATCGAGGCGGCCATGCCGGTGACAATCACCGTGATGGGTGAGGTCACGAGCTGCATGGTGTCGTAGACGGCCATGCCGGCAGTGACGGAGCCACCGGGGGAATTGATGTAGAAGAAAATCTCTTTACCGGGCGCGACGGCCTCGAGGTAGAGGAGCTTTTCGGTCAGGTCCTTGGCGCTCTCGTCGGTGACGGCGCCCCAGAGAAAGATTTTCCGCTGCTCGAGGAATTTTTTCTGGATGAGCATCGCGACCGGAGCCGCGTTCTTCTTGGCCTGCTTGTTTTCCTGCTCGTCCTCGTCGTCGTCATCATCGGCGCGAACGGGCGTCGGGTTGGCGTAGGTGGGCGTCAGGTTGTCGTAATGCATGATTGCAGGAAACGGTGAGAGCGGAGGGAGGTTTTGCGAGTCGATTGTAGCTTTTGTCGGGGGACGGCGTCGGGCAGGAGTGCGCGGCGCGGTCAGTAACGCACTTTGTCGGTCTTGGCGGCCCATTCCTGAAACGAGACGAGCGACTCGTCGCGGAGGAAGGGCTTCATGGCGATGGTGCGCTGGTCGGGAGCGAGCGGAATTTGTTGATAAATAAAATCGTCGTCGAAGCCGATGGCGGCGGCATCGCCGCGGGTGTTGCCGTAGTAAACGGTCGGAATGCGTGCCCAATAGATCGCCGAGAGGCACATCGGGCAGGGCTCGCAGCTCGTGTAGAGCTCGCAGTCGTCGAGTTGGAAAGTCTTGAGCGACGCGCAGGCCTCGCGGATGGCGGTGACCTCGGCGTGGGCGGTGGGATCGTTGGTGGACGTGACCCGGTTGTTGCCGCGGGCGACGATCTGGCCTTTGCGCACAATGACGCAGCCGAACGGGCCGCCGCGCCCGCCGCGCATGCCGTCGTCGGCGAGTTTGATGGCCTCACGCATAAAGTTTTCTTGGTTCATCGTCTGGGAAACCGTGCACACTGGATCAATGCTCGAACGGGTGACAACGCGATAACCGCGCACCAGGATTGCGGTCTTTCAAATCGCGAGGGACCGGCGGCACAGGATTGAGTGGCGGCAGCGCTTGGACTTCGCGTCATCTCCGGTGGACGACGCTATGCTTCATTCGTAGAACACCCGAAAACTCAGGCGGCGGAAGGGTGGTCGATACGCCCGTGCTTCTCTTCCCATTTGACGACCTTGAGGTCCCGCACCGCGATAGCATACAGCACCGGCATCAGAATCAGCGTGATGAAGACCGCTACGGTCAACCCGCCCATTTGGGCGTAACACAAGGGCTCCCAAAGCGGGCCGCCGTGCAACGCCAACGGAACGAAGGCCAGAACGGTTGCGCCCACTGTGATCATGACCGGGCGCATGCGCATGATTCCCGCCATGATCAGGGAAGTTTCCAGTTCGGCCCCCGTTTCGTGCATTTCCTCGATGAAGTCGAAGAAGACAATGACGTGGCTAACAATGACGCCGATCAGGCTGATGATGGCGAGAAACGCCATGAAGCCGAACGGATAGCCCTTCAAATCAAGGGCGACCACGGCACCCGCCACACCAAACGGAACCGTCGCAAACACAATCAGAGCCTTATACACGTTGTTAAACTGGATCACCAAAATGAGAAAGATCGCGATGGTGGAAATCGTCATGACGACGGCGTTTTCCGTGAAGCCTTTGATCTCCTGGGCCTTTTCTCCGCCGATCTGCATGCGAAATCCCGGAGGGAGGCGCCGTGCGAATTCCTTTAACTTTGGGTTGGCCGCCTTGAGCAGATCGTCCGCCAAGAGGCCCGGTTTCGCGCGGGCGATAACGCTGATGGTCCGCAAGCGATCCCGGCGAACAATGCGTTGGGTGGTTATCTCCGGACGGAATTCGGCGAATTGTGCGAGGGGGACCGATTTCGTGGCCTGCGATGAGAAAACATATAAATTCTTGAGGTCGCTGAGCCGGGCGGCTTCTTCCGGCGCGACGCGTGCGACGACCGGGAACTGTTTGTCGTCCTCGCGGAGCTGGGTGATGAACTGGCCGTTCAAGGCGGACGCGATGGAACCGGTCACGTCAGCGTCGCGGAAACCGGCGAGGCGGGCTTTGTCGGCATCGATGTGGAGCACCAAATCAAGAGTCTCGTCCTGCCAATCGGTCCGCACCTGCTGCAATTGGGGCAGAGGACGAAAGACGTCTTCCACCTCGGCCGCGAGACGGCGCAAGGTGCGGATCTCAGCCGCGCCCGCGTCTTTGCCGGGGCCGCCGGCTCCGAAGCTGGAAATCATGATTTCCACCGGATATTCCACCATGCCGGTGCCGAGTTGGTTCACCTCGACGCGCGCACCGGAGATCAGCGCCGTCACGGCCGGTTGCAGATACTTCGTAAGCTCGGGCATCAATTTCCGGTCTTTAATTTCGATGATGATCTGGGCGTAGTTGGTCTGCGGGAATTCCGGGGCGATCGAAAACCAGAACCGTGGTCCGCCCGCGCCGACGAACGTCGAGAGCGACCGCAACGGAGTCGAGGTGTCTCCCTTGTGGGGATGCTCGCGGCCAAACTGCTCCGCCTTCTGGCGGATGAGTTGTTCGACCTGCTGGGCCACGTCGTTGGTCCGCGCCAGGGATGAGTTATTGGGCAAGATGACGTTTACCGTCGCCCAGTATTGCACGTCATTGGGGAAGAATTCGGTGCGGAAATTGAGGATGGCCGGTGCGAAGGAAGCCAGCAGCCCGACGCAGCAAACGATCAGCACTTTCCAGCGGTGCAAAATGCACCAGCGGACGCTTCGCACGTAGTGCCCGAGCACGCCGGTCATCCGATCCAGCGGCACATGTTCCTCGCGCTTGGAACGAAGGAGGTAGTAGCCGAGCAGCGGGATAAACGTCATCGAGACGATTCGCGAGGCAACGAGCGAGCACGACACCACGATCGGTAGAGAGCGGATGTAGGTTCCGTTGTTGCCGTCGAGCACCAGGAAGGGGAGATAGGCGGCGATGTTGGTGATTGTCGCGAACATGATGGCTCGCGAGAGCTGGGTTGGCCCGAGCCAAGCGGCGGTGAGCGCAGACTTGCCCTCGGCGAGTGAACGTTTGATGGCGTCGCCGGCCACCACCGGATCGTCGACGAGCAGCCCGAGGGCGATAATTAGCGAGGCGATCGACACCATTTGCAGGTCGATCCCGAGCGCCCACATAAAGCCAAAGGTCATGGCCAGCGTGATCGGAATGGCCAGCGCCATGAGCAGGGCGGAGCGCCATTCGAAAAAGCCGATCAGGGAAACGATAATGACCAAAATGACCGCCTCGACGAGCGAACGCATGAAGAGGCTGATGCTGTCCTCGACTTGCCGCGGTTGATCGATGGTCCGGGTGTAAATCAGATCGGAGGGTAGCAGCGGTTTGATCGCTTCGAGCCGCTGGTTGATCGACTCGCCGAAGGCCGCCGATTGGTAGCCGGCGCGCATGAACACTGCCACAGTGATGGCCCGGGAGCGGCGCCAAGCCCCGTCGGCTTCGGGCTGCGTCAAGAAATTCAGATAACGGGCGGGGGTTTGGTAGGTGCGGGCGATGTCGACGGCATCGCGGAGGTAGAACGGGACGCCGGCGGCGCCGTGGCCGACGACGAGGCCGCCGAGCCCTTCGACCACGCCTTGTCCCTCGGCCGGTCGCAGGAAAATATACCGGCCGCCCGCTTCCATTGCGCCGCTGGCAGACAGCGTATTGTGGCCCTGCACCGCTTGAATCACTTGGGCGGGATTGAGTGCGGTGGCCGCGAGTTTTTCCTGGGAATATTCCAGGCGGATTTCCTCGGGGATGACGCCGCTGCGCTGGTATTTCGAGGCTTCGGGAATATTGGCGAGTGCCCGTGCGATAATATCCGTGAAATCGTCGAGTTGCCGATAGGTATATTTGTTGCCGGCGGCTTCCCGGATGCGCGCTTCGGCCTGTGTCGGGTCGCGGATGACGACCGGTCCCCAAGCGTCCGGATGCAGGGTGGAGGTCTGCATCTTTGCGGCCAAATAGTCGCGAATGTAGGCCGTAATTTCGGCGTCGGCTTTTGCGGTGGAGGCGTCGACGCCCACGAAGCCGGCGGAGCTGAACGGCCGGGTGTCACTGATGAGGCCGTCGCGCACGGCAAACTGGACGAAGCGGGCCATGCCGTTGCGAAGGTGCTCGGCCGGGACATCCGTCGGAAAACTGAAGACAATGGAAACGCGATTCGCGATTTCGGCCCGGCGGTGTGCCGCGATTGCCTTCTTGACCTGATTGGCGCGCAAACTGATCTCCGCATCGTCGATGCGCGGACTGGCGACCGTCATCATCAGCGCAGTCACATCGCCAAAGTCGCTGTAGAATTGGATCGGTCCCGCACCGGGCGGCAACCGACCGGACAGCGAATCTAGTTTCTGTTTTATGTCGGCAAACTCGCGTTTGGTTTCGGCGAGCGTGTCGTCCAATTGGACGTAGACCACCGCAAGCCCCGGGAGGCTGATGGACCGCAGGCCGAAGGCGTGGGAAGAGGAGGGATGCAGGCTGGAATTTTCGGCGATTTTCTCCTCCAGCGGCTTGGTGAGCTGTTGCTCGACCTCAAGTGCGCTGACTCCTGGCCAAGGGGCGAGCACGAGCCCCATGCGCACCGGAAAGATGGGATCCTTGCGGCGGGGAATATCGAGGTAAGCCAGCAGTCCCCAGCAAAGCGTGAACACGAGCAGGACCCAGCCGATCTGCGGGTGTTCGACAAAATACCGCGCGACATTCAGCGCGTCTTTCGGCGCCGCCTGCGGGGCGTGAGAAGTTCGTTCGCTCATGGGATGGGCAGGCTCAGGGCGTCTCGCTGATCAGGTCGCCGTCGCGTAAGCCGGGCAGGCCGAAGGCGACGATTTTTTCCCCGATCGCCAGGCCCTGCGTGATGGTGAGCTTGTTGGCGGTCAGTGCGCCGACCTGCACCTTGCGTTCCCGGGCAGTGAGCTGGTTGCCTTTTTGCTCCACGACAAAGACGGCAAAGGCGCCGGCATCGGTGGAGTGACGAGTGATCATCGCGAGAGGAACGGCCGGGCCATCGGAGCCAGTTTCTCCGCCGGGAAGCAACGCGGTCGCGACCATTCCCGGTTTGAGGAGGAAGTCGGCATTCTCGATCTGCAATTCCACGGGAAACAGGCGCGTGACCGGATCGGCCGCGAGCCCCACGGCCGTGACTATACCGGGGAAGGAGCGCTGCAAGACGCGGGACTGGAGCGGGATTCGGTCACCGACGTTGATGCGGGGAAGCACGCTGTCCGGGACACCCAGGACTGCCTTCATGACTGACAGATCTGCAAGTGCCAGCGCCGGGGCCCCGGGGCTGGCGAGGTCGCCGGGCTCGACCCAGCGCTGAATGACAAAACCGTCGAAGGGGGCGATGCAGGCGCTGTCCTCCCGCAGGCGGGTGGCCTGGGAAACGGCTGCGGTGGTGCTCGCCAATGAGCCCTGCGCCGCATCGCGGCTCGCCCGGTAGGCCTCAAATTGAGATCCGGTGATCGCAGACGCCTCGTTGAGTTTCAATGCGCGGCCAAAATCTTGCTTCGCCTTTTCAAACGCGGCCGTCGCCTGCGCGTTCTGGCCCATCGCCGCGGCGAGTTGATCGTCGAAATCGCCCTGTCGGAGGGCCAGCAGGACCTCGCCTTTTTTCACCCGGTCGCCGGCGGCGAGCCGATGAACTTCGCCTCGCTCGTTGGTGCGTGTGGCGACCTTGTCGACGTAGCCGCCAACCTTGAAAGCAAAGGTTTGGTGGCTGTATGGCTGAAGCGAGACCGAGAATTTCTGCGGTTCGGTCAGGTCGGCGACCTTCAGCACATAGGTTTGGACCGGCTTGGGGAGGGACGACGCTGGTTCGTTCTTGCGGCACCCCGTGGAGAGCAGAACAGCGACAGTGACCCACGCGAGGGGGTGAATTTTTGAGGACATGGTTCAATCGTTACCAAGGGCTTTTTCGAAGGCTGCGCGGGCCAACCAAGTGTCATAGTAGGCGTTTTGACGGCGGCTGCGGGAGGCTTCAAACGCGGCCTGCTGTTCGAGCAGTTCGCGGGTGGAGGCGAACTCGGATCGTTTTTTCGCGACAAGGACACGGAGCTTTTCCTGATCCGCGGCGAGGGCGAGGTCGGCGCTCCGGAGGGCGGCGCGACTGAGGGCGAGTCCGCGGAACGCCATGCCGACTTCGATGCTCACCTGATCGGAGACTTCCTCGATATTCAGCTTCGCCTGCTCGACGCCGCGGGCGGCGATCATTCCTTCCGATTTCTTGCGGCCACCATCAAACACATCCCACTGCACGGCGACGCCGGCGTAGCCCACGGATTTTGGCAGCGGGCGCAGATTGCCGAGCCATTGCTGCGAGACTACCAGGCCGGCCTCGGGAAATCGTTCAGCGCGGGAGGCCTTCACCCCGTGCTTGGCCTGTTCGAGTTCGAGGCGTGCCTGGCGAATTTCGGGTCGGTTAGCGAGAGCCTGAGATCGGGCGTCCGCGAGAGAACCCTCTTCGGGTAGGACGGCGAGCGTCGGTTCGATCTCGATCGGAGTGGTCAGGCTTCGACCGAGCAGCTGATTGAGTTGTTCGGCTTGGCTGATCTGGAGGCTGGATAGCTGGCTCTCCTTGGTCTCGACCTCGGCTAAGCGTGCGTTCGCTGCCAGCGCGTCCTCTCGCAGCAGCGTCTTTACGGCCACCCCTTCGTCGACGTTGGCCTTGATCTCCCGCAAGAGCGCCTTGGCTTCCGCCAGTGCCGAGAGCTCGGACTGCGTGCGCAGCAGCGCCAGACAGGCTTGGCGCACACTTTGGGTGACCAAGTGCCGGGTTCCGCGCATTTTTTCGTCCTCGCCCTGACGGGCGAGCGTCGCGATATCCGCGCGATGGCTGATCTTAAACAACTGGGAGATCGGCTGGGTGAGCGTGACTGTGCCGGTGGCGACGGTCCTCGCCTCAGCCCGCAGCGTCGCGTCCGTCGCCGGGATGAGCCCCGTGCCCGGGTAGTCGCCAAAAGTTCCGGCGCGAAATCTGAAGTCGAGTGGTGAGAGCAGCCGGGCGCCGACGCCGTTCGCGGAAATCTGCGGAAACAAATACGAGCGCACCTGAGCCTCGCGATCGCGGGCGGAAGCGCCTCCAAGGCGCGCTTGCAGCAGGCGGCGATTTTGCGTGAGGGCGATTTCAACCGCCCGTTCTACGGAGATACGTTCAGCCGGTGGAACGGTCGGCTGACCTGACGCCGCTAGCGGACCCAACAGCAAGAGCAATAAACCTCGTTTCATGCAGTGAGAATTGAGTGTGTGATGGGGCGCAGGTTCGAAGGAGGGGCAACTGCGCGGAAATCCGCGGTGCACCGACATCCGGCGTCGCGCCGACCATGCGAGTAGCACGCCAACGGCCAAGCGATGGGGTAAAGTCCGGACTCCGCACCGTCGGGGCTGCGCTCTGCGGAGGACTCCGCACGTGGCGAGAGGAGTATGGCGCGATGAAACAATTAGAACTGTGGTAACCGAAAGTGGATCGTTGAAACGGGGCGCATCCGATTGGGGTAAGGGGAAAGTGAGATCAAGCTCGGAACGTGGCCGACGGCGATTGGGCGGCGGCCGCAACATTGCGCATAGCGGAGCTTGTCTCGGCGCGGGGCTTGCTTTCGCTGCATCGTATGAAGTCATTGGCAATCGGCGGTCTCGAAATCGCCGGACCCGTTCCCCCGCGTTACGCGGAAATTCTAACCCCGGCGGCTTGCGCCTTTGTGGCGGAGTTGGCGGCCAAATTTGGCCCCCGCCGCGAGGAGCTCCTCGCACGGCGCGTCGTGCGCCAAGCCGAGATCGATGCGGGTAAGATGCCGGACTTTCTCTCCGAGACGGCCCACATCCGCGGCGGAAGTTGGCAGGTGCCGCCGCCGCCGCCCGACCTTGTCGATCGGCGCACGGAAATCACCGGACCGGTGGACCGCAAGATGGCGATCAACGCCCTGAACTCCGGCGCGCAGTGCTGGATGGCGGATTTTGAGGACGCCAATTCGCCGACCTGGGAAAACGTCATCGAAGGCCAGATCAACATGCGCGACGCCGCGCGGCGGACGATCACGTTCGAAAGTCCCGAGGGGAAAAAATATGCGCTGAAGGATAAGATCGCGACCATCGTGGCCCGTCCGCGCGGTTGGCACATGGAGGAGAAGCACGCACTCCTCGGCGGGAAGCGCATCTCGGCCTCCCTCTTCGATTGGGGGCTCTACTTTTTTCACAACGCCAAGGAGCTGATCGCGCGCGGAAGCGGACCGTATTTTTATCTCCCGAAGATGGAGAGTCACCTTGAGGCGCGGCTGTGGAACGATGTGTTTATCCACGCGCAGGCCGCGCTCGGCATTCCACGCGGGACGATCCGGGCGACGGTGCTGATCGAGACGATTCTCGGGTGCATTGAGGCGGAAGAAATTCTCTTCGAACTGCGCGAACACGCCTCAGGCCTGAATTGCGGGCGCTGGGACTACATGTTCAGCTTCGTGAAGAAATTCCGGAATCGTCCCGAATATCTCTTCCCGGATCGCACGCTCATCACGATGACGGTGCCCTTTCTCCGCGCCTACGCGCTGCACGTGATCAATGTGTGTCACCGCCACGGCGCCTATGCGATGGGCGGTATGGCGGCGCAGATTCCGATCAAGGGCGACCCGGCGGCGAACGAAGCTGCGCTTGCCAAAGTCTACGCCGATAAAGTCCGCGAGGCCTCCGACGGCCACGACGGCACGTGGGTCGCGCATCCGGGCTTGGTTGCCGCCGCGCTCGATGCGTTTGGGAAGCACATGAAGGGGCCGAACCAGCTTGATCGTTTCCACGAAGTGAAAATCACCGCAGCCGACCTGCTCGCGCCGCTCCACGGGCCGATCACCGAGGGTGGCGTGCGATGGAATCTCCACGTCGGCGTGCGCTATCTGGAAGCGTGGCTCGGCGGTTCGGGGGCAGAGCCGATTCACAACCTCATGGAAGATCTGGCGACGTCGGAAATCTCGCGTTCGCAACTCTGGCAGTGGCTGCGCTACGGAGCGAAACTGGACGATGGTCGCCCGATCACGGCGGAATTGTATGACGCCCTGCTCGTCGATGAGCTGAAAAAAATCCGGGCTGAATACGGTGACGAACGCTACGACTTCGGGCACTTCAAGGATGCGACCGAACTCTTCATGCGGATGTCAAAGAGCGAACAGTTTGATGAATTCCTGTCGCTGCCAGCCTACGAATTGCTGCCGTGAGCCCGCTTCGCACCCTGCCCGAACTCAACGCTGCCGATCGTGCCGCTTTCACGGCCGCGCTCGGGCACCTCTTCGAACATTCGCCGTGGGTGGCCGAGGAGACTTGGCCGCAGCGGCCGTTTCGTGATGCGGCGCACCTCCACGCGGCGCTGTGCGGCACCATGCGTGGGGCGACCCGGGAGCGGCAACTCGCGCTGATCCGCGCGCACCCGGATTTGGCGGGGCGGCTGGCGCAGCAGAACAAACTCACAGCGGAGTCGACGCGGGAGCAGGCCAGTGCGGGTCTGAACCAACTCACGGCCGAAGAACTTGCGGAGTTTCAGCGGCTCAATGCCGCCTATCTGAGTCGCTTTGGTTTTCCGTTCATCATCTGCGCGCGCTTGAGCAACAAGTCCGCGATCCTATCGGCGATGCAGGCGCGGGGAGGGAGCACGCCGGAACAGGAATTTCTGACGGCGCTCGGGGAAATCGAAAAAATTGCCCAGCTACGCCTCAACGATCTCTTAAAGACATAGTGCCCACGGAACACACGGAAGACACGGAAACTAACCATACGGCGGCGCTGTTTTTCCGTGTGTTCCGTGTGTTCCGTGGGCAATCCTCCGCCCATGCCTGCCAAACTTAGCACCCACGTCCTCGATCTCACCACCGGCCGTCCGGCGGCCGGCATGGTTATCCAGTTGCTCCGCACGGGGCGCGATCCGATCCTGATTAAGACCGTCACGACTAACGCGGACGGCCGCACCGACGGGCCCCTGCTTGACGAGGCGGCGATGGCGGAAGGCAGCTACGAGTTGGTCTTTCACGTGCGCGAGTATTTCACGGGCCGCGGCGTTGAGTGCACGTTTCTCGATCAGGTGCCGATTCGCTTCGCGATCACGGACGCCGCGGCGGGTTACCACGTGCCGTTGCTCGTGACGCCGTGGGCCTATAGCACCTATCGCGGAAGCTGAGGCACGCATGAGCGCGGAAAAACGGTTGGTGGCGATGCTCGACGAACTCGGGCGCGTAAGTGATGAGGACGGGAAACTGACGCGGACGTTTCTCTCGCCGGCGATGCGGCGGGCGAACGCGCTCGTCGGCGGCTGGATGCGCGACGTTGGGCTCGCGGTGCGCGAGGACTCCGTGGGTAATTTGATCGGCCGCGCCGAAGGCACGCGGGCCGGGGCGAAGACGCTGCTGCTCGGGTCGCACCTCGACACGGTGCGTGACGCGGGGCGGTTCGACGGACCGCTCGGGGTGCTGTTGCCGATTGTGGCACTGGCGGAACTAAAGCGCCGTGGCGTGACCCTGCCGTTTGCCGTCGAGGTGCTGGGGTTTTCCGAGGAGGAGGGAGTGCGGTTCGCTAGTGCTTACCTCGGGAGCGAAGGCTACACGGGGCGGCTGAAGGCCGCGACGCTGGGGCTGCGGGACGGCGCGGGCGCAAGCGTGGGCGAGGTGCTCAAGGAATTTTGCGGGGGAACCTTTCTCTGCCGAAGGCGGCGCACCCGCGGAGCGAGTTGCTCGGCTATGTCGAAGTGCACATCGAGCAAGGGCCGGTGCTCGAGGCGAACAAGCTCGCGCTCGGCGTGGTGTCGGCGATCGCGGGGCAGAGCCGGTTTAAGCTGACGTGGACGGGCAAGGCCGGGCACGCGGGGACGACGCCGATGGCGTTGCGACGCGACGCGCTCGCGGGCGCGGCGGAGTTTACGTTGGCGTCGGAAAAACTGGCCCTCGGGACCGCGGGGCTGGTGGCGACAGTCGGCGCGCTGACGGTCTCGCCGGGGGCGGCGAACGTGATCCCCGGCGGGGTGTTGCACACACTGGATGTGCGGCACGCGAGTGATGCGCGGCGCAAGGCGGCGCTCGTGCGTTTGGGAAAATTGGCCGCGGCGATCGCGCGGAGGCGCGGACTCAAGGTTGCGTGGCAGCGCACGCAGGACAATGGCGCGGTGGCGTGCTCGGCGATGTTGACAGAACAGCTTACTCGGAGCGTCCAAGCGGTGCAGGGTAAGAGCCTGGCGCTGGTGAGCGGGGCGGGGCACGACGGCGTCGTGATGTCGGCGCTGACGCCGGTGGCGATGGTGTTTGTGCGGTGTCGCGACGGGCTGAGCCACCATCCCGACGAATATGCATCGCCGCGGGACCTCGGAGTGGCGTTGCGCGTGATGGTGGACTTTCTGGAGCGGATGGGGCAGCAACACGGCCCATGAAACGCACTGGTCCGATTGTCCGGGAAAATTCGAAGACGATTCACGAGCCCGAAAAGCTCGATTTGATCGTGCGCGGCGGTCGCGTGGTGACGCCGGAGGGAGTGCAAGACGTCGAGATCGGCATCGTGCGCGGCAAGATTGTGCGCCTCGCACCGAGTGTGACGGACGAGACGAATCAGGAACTCGACGCGGACGGGCGCTACGTTTTCCCCGGCATCCTCGATGCGCATGTGCATTTCAATGAGCCGGGTCGGGCCGATTGGGAAGGACTTGCGACGGGCTCCGCGGCGCTGGTGGCGGGCGGCGGGACGGTGTTTTTCGACATGCCGCTCAACTCGGAGCCGCCAGTGCTGGATGCGGCGGGTCTGCGCGAAAAACGGGCGTTGGCCGAGGAGAAATCCTGCACGGATTTCGCCCTCTGGGGCGGGCTCACGCCGGGCAATCTCGACAAATTGGCGGGACTGCGCGACGCGGGCGCGATCGGGCTGAAGGCGTTTATGTGCAACAGTGGCATCGCGAGTTTTCAGAACGTCGATGCGAAGAGTCTGCGCGAGGGCATGAAACGCGCGGCGAAGCTCGGTTTGCCGGTGGCGGTGCACGCCGAAGACGACGCGATGGCGGCGGCGCTCACGGAAAAATTGAAGGCGGCGGGGCGCACCGATGCGCGGGCATGGCTGGATTCGCGTCCGGTCGCGGTGGAGTTGGAGGCGATCCGTGTGGCGCTCGAGCTCGCGGGCGAGACGGAGTGTGCATTGCACATCGTGCACGTGAGCAGTCCGGAAGGCATCGCGATGGTCACCGAGGCGCGGCTGAACCGCGTCGATGTGACGGCGGAGACGTGTCCGCACTATTTGCTGTTGAACGAAAAAGATGTGGAGCGACTCGGCCCGCTGGCGAAGTGCGCGCCGCCGCTGCGTGACGAGAAACGGCGCAAAGCTCTTTGGGCGGAATTGCGCGCCGGGCGGATCCAGACGGTGGGGTCGGATCACTCGCCCTCGCGGCCCGAAATGAAGGATTCGGCGAACATGTTCGCGGTGTGGGGCGGCATCGGTGGCGTGCAGCACGGGTTTGAGCTGTTGATGTCGGAGTGCGAGAGGACGGCGGACAAAGACCTGCCCATTTTGGCGGCGGTGCTGGCGCGCAATGTGGCGCGGCGCTTTCAGATCGACGACCGCAAAGGCGCGATTGCCCTCGGGCGCGACGCAGATTTTTCGCTGCTGGAGTATGGCAAGGCGCGGACGATCCAAGCCGAGGATTTATGGACGCGGCATCGGATCAGCGCCTACGTCGGTGAAAAGAGCCGCGTGCGCGTGAGCCACACGTATGTGCGGGGCACGCCGGTCTACGCCGACGGACGGTTTACGAATTTGCCGATGAAGGGGCAGTTCCTGGCGCCCCATCGGTCGCGCTGCTGAGGACGCAAGAATCGAACTCGGCTCGCGGGCGCTCGCCGCTACGTTCAATCCATCTGAAATCATCATGAGTATTCCCTACGGCCAAACCCGCACGCGCGTGGCTGCGCGGCACGCCCTCATCGCCCCGGACGGACACGTGAAGAGTGTGGTGCCGGGCATCACCGGTGCGGCGACGATCATCATGATCAACCCGACCATGGGCGCACGATTCGCGCAGGTGCTCGTGACGTTTGAGGCGGGCGGCAGCGCAGTCGTGCCGGCCAACGATGTGCAGACGGCGGGGTATTTTGAGACGGGCGGTGCAACGCTCGCGGTGGGCGGGCGGAAGCAGAAGGTCGCAGCGGGGGCGTTTTTCTACGCGCCGGCCGGCGAGGCGTGGTCGATCACCGCGCCGAAGAACGGCACGCGCGTGACGCTGTTTCAGAAAAAGTTTGAGCCACTCGCAGGGGTGGCGGCACCGACGGCGATCATCGGAAACGCGGCGGACGTGCCCGGCCAGCCGTTCCTCGGCGATCCCGACGCGCGTTTGCAGGTGCTCTTGCCCGATGTGCCGGCGTTTGATCTGGCGATGAATATTTTCACCTACCAGCCGGGTGCGACGCTGCCGTTTGTGGAGACGCACGTCATGGAGCACGGGCTGCTGATGTTGGCCGGTCAGGGTGTTTACCGCCTCGAAGATTCGTGGTATCCGGTGGCGGCGGGCGACGTGATCTGGATGGCGTCGTATTGTCCTCAGTGGTTTGTCGCGATGGGTAAGACGCCGGCGAGCTACCTCTACTACAAGGATGTGAATCGCGCGGCGGTGTGAGGGTAGGCGCGGATTGTCTCAATCCGCCGGAGGGATGGGGGCGAAGATCCTGCGCGGCGCGTTGGGGACAACGCGCCCTGCCTTAATGAGAGTTGGGTTGCGGGCACGGGAACTGCGGGTAATTACGGACCATGAACAACACGTCCGCCGCCAAGCTGAATGCGGCGTCCTCGGAATCGTTTGAATTTACCCTGAATGGCGAGCGCGTGCGGGTCGCGGGTTTCGCGGCTACGACGACCTTGCTCGACTGGTTGCGGAGCAGCGGGCGCACGGGGAGCAAGCAGGGCTGTGCGGAAGGCGACTGCGGAGCGTGCTCGGTGTCGCTGGTGGACCGCGATGCGGCCGGGAAGCCGACTTATCGGGCGATCAATAGTTGTATCGCGCTGCTACCGATGTTCGCGGGGCGAGAGGTGGTCACCGTCGAAGGACTCGCGGGCGGTAAGGGTGGCGATGGTGCCGGCTGCAGCGGGAAAGGCGGCTGCCACGAGAAACTCCATCCCGTGCAGGGGGCGATGGTGGAGCATTTCGGTTCGCAGTGCGGCTACTGCACGCCGGGTTTCGTGATGGGGATGTTTGAGGGATACTATCGTGCGGGAGTGAAATCGGCGGCGGACATCAACGACCAGCTCGCGGGAAATTTGTGTCGCTGCACGGGGTATCGGCCGATTCGCGATGCGATGACGGCGGCGCTGGCGGAGCGGGATGGGGCACAGGTAGCCGGAGGAAAAGATTCGTTCGCGGAGCGGCTCAAGGCGCCGGTGGCGGCGCCGGGCTGGGTGAACTATCAGGGAGACGGCGAGCAGTTTTTTCGGCCGACGACGCTCGCGGAGTTGTGGGCGCTGCAAGCGGCGCAT
This sequence comes from Opitutus sp. GAS368, assembly GCA_943372705.1. GTDB lineage: Bacteria > Verrucomicrobiota > Verrucomicrobiia > Opitutales > Opitutaceae > GAS368. The sequence goes on from CALRZR010000011.1 coordinate 28,149, forward strand.
CCGACGGCAAAACTCGTGGCGGGTGCGACGGAGATCGGCGTGGAGCTCAACAAGAAGTTTAAGAAATTCCCGGTGCTGATCTCGACCGAAGGCGTCGCGGAGCTGACGCAGATTGTGGCGACGCCGGCGGTGTGGCGGATCGGCGCGGGTGTCACGCTCACGGCCATCGAGGAGAAAGTGGCGCCGGAGTATCCCTCGCTGGCGAAAATGCTGCGGGTGTTTGCGGCGCGGCAGATCCGGAATCGCGCGACTCTCGGCGGAAATATCGCGACGGCGTCGCCGATCGGCGACAGCGCGCCGGTGCTGATGTCGCTTGATGCGACGCTCGTGTTGTCGACCGCGAACGGCGACCGCACGGTGGCGCTGGCGGACTTTTTCACGGGCTACCGGCAGACGGTGCTGGGCGCGGGCGAAGTTATTCGCGAGATCGTGCTGCCGCGGGGCGGTCCGGCGACGGGGCTGACGCGGCGGGTGGAGTTTGTGAAGGTATCGCACCGCGTGGAGTTGGATATCAGCATCGTGGCGGCGGCGTTTCGTGTGGACGTAGATGCGGCGGGCGTGGTGCGCGAGGCGCGGCTCGCCTATGGCGGCGTGGCAGAACGCACGAAGCGCGCGCTCAAGGCCGAGGCGGTGCTGGTTGGTAAACGATTGGACGACGTGAGTGTGGTCGAGGTGTTGCGCGGCGAGTTTACGCCGATCGACGATGTTCGCAGCGGCGCGGCGTATCGACGCGGGCTCGTGGTTTCGTTGTGGGAAAAATTTGTGTCGGGCGAGACGAGCCTCGTGCACGACGAGGCGGTGTGGTTTGCGGCGAGTTCGCCGTGGGCGGTGGCCGATGCGACGCGCCAGTTGCGGCACGATAGTGCGGTCGGCCATGTGACGGGCGCAGCGCGCTACGTGGACGACACGGCGCAGCGGCGGCCGATGCTCGACGTCTGGCCGGTGATGGCGCCCCATGCGCGGGCGAAGATCTTGCGGCGCGATGCGACGAAGGCGCGGCAGGCGCCGGGCGTAGTGGCGGTGTTGCTGGCTGAGGACGTGCCGGGCGAAAACAATTCCGGGCCGGTGCGGCACGACGAGCCGCTGTTCGCGACGGACGAAATTTTGTTTCACGGACAGATCGTGGCGCTGGTCGTCGGCGAATCGGTGAAAGCTTGTCGTGCGGCGGCGGCCCTCGTGGAGGTGGAGTATGCCGCATTGCCGGCGCTGGTGGGCATCCCGGCGGCGGTGGCGGCGGGCAGCTATCACACGGAGCCGCATCGCCTCACGCGGGGGGATTGTGCGGCGGCGCTCGCGGCGGCGCCGGCGCGGGTGGACGGGGAATTTTCATTTGGCGGTCAGGAGCATTTTTATCTCGAGACCCACGCGGCATGGGCCGAGGCAGGCGAGGACGGTGCGGTGACGGTGAATTCGTCTACGCAGCATCCTTCGGAGATTCAGGCGATCGTCGCGGAGGTGCTGCATGTGCCCCGCAACAAAGTCGTGGTGCAGGCACCGCGCATGGGTGGTGGTTTCGGCGGCAAGGAGACACAGGGCAACGCGTGGGCGGCCTACGTCGCGCTCGCCGCGACGAAGACGGGACGGCCGGTGCGCGTGCAACTCGACCGAGACGTGGACATGAGCCTCACGGGCAAGCGACATCCGTTTCACGCGAAGTTTTCCGTGGGCCACGACACGGAGGGGCGGTTGCTCGCGGCGCACGTGGAACTCACGTCGGACGGCGGCTGGTCGCTCGACCTCTCCCAGCCGATCTTGGATCGCGCACTGTTTCACTTGGACAACGGCTACTACCTGCCCGCGGTGGATTTTTCGGGGCGGGTGGCGAAGACGAACACGACCTCGCATACGGCGTTTCGCGGCTTTGGCGGACCGCAGGGCATGCTCGTGATCGAGGAGATCGTGGATCGGGTGGCGCGGGCTTGCGGACTGGCGCCGGAGGTCGTGCGCGAGCGGAATCTTTACCACGGCACCGGCGAGACCAATCGGACGCACTACCGCGAGGACATCGGGGATAACCGGCTGCAGGCGATCTGGGCGCAGGCAAAAGCGGAGTCGAAGTTTGCGGAGCGTCGCGCGGCGTTGGCGGCGTGGAATGCCGCGCACCCGCGGGTGAAACGCGGACTGGCGATCACGCCGCTGAAGTTTGGAATTTCGTTCACGCTGACGCACTACAACCAGGCGGGTGCCTACGTGGTGATTTACGCGGATGGCAGCGTGCAGGTGAACCACGGCGGCACGGAGATGGGGCAGGGGCTCCACGTGAAGATGCTGGGCGTGGCGATGCGCGAACTCGGGCTGCCGGCGGAATCGATCCGCCTGATGACGACGGCGACGGACAAGGTGCCGAATACTTCGGCGACGGCGGCATCGAGCGGGGCGGATCTCAATGGCATGGCGGTCGCGGCGGCGTGCGTGACGTTGCGCGAGCGACTGGCGCCGGTGGCGGCAGGGCTGTTGGGGACGACGCCGGAGCAGGTTGAGTTTGTTGCTGGTGAAGTTCGAGCCAAGGGCGCGACGGCACGCGTGAGCTTTGCGCAGGTGTGTGCGAAGGCTTACACGGAACGGGTCAGTCTGGCGGCGACCGGCTTCTACAAGACGCCGGGACTCCAGTGGGACTGGAGCACGTCGTCGGGGCGGCCGTTTCACTATTTTTCGTGCGGCGCGGCGGTGGCGGAGGTGGAAGTCGACGGCTACACCGGTATGAGCCGCGTGCGGCGCGTGGACATCGTGCACGACGTGGGCAATTCGCTGAATCCGGGCATCGACCGCGGACAGATCGAAGGCGGCTTCGTGCAAGGCATGGGCTGGCTTACCAGCGAGGATTTGAAGTGGGACGCCAAGGGGCGGCTCCTCACCCACAGCGCGAGCACGTATCAGATCCCCGCGATCAGCGATGCGCCGATGGAGTTCAACGTGACGCTGCTCAGCAACGCGACGCAGCCGAACACGATCCACGGCAGCAAGGCTGTCGGCGAACCGCCACTGATGCTGGCCTTCGCGGTGCGCGAGGCACTGCGGGATGCGGTGGGGAGCTTCGGGGTGCCGGGTGGGCAGGTGCCGCTGGCGTCACCGGCGACGGGCGAGGCGGTGTGGGCGGCGATTCAGGGGCGCGCGAAAGTGTAGCGAGAGGGAGCGCGTTGAGCCGTCGTCTTCGGACTTGTTGAACGGGTGATTGCGGCTATCTGTTGCAACATGAGTACCGTGGCTGAAATCGAATTTGCCATCCAAAAATTGCCTACCGAGCAGATGTTGGCGGTGGCGGCTTGGTTGGACGAACACCGCGCAATGATTCAGGCCTCGGAGGGAGTGTTTGTCGCGCTCGATGCTGAAGAGGGTGAAATGGCCGGCAAACAATGGTTGGGGGACTGATGCGCGGGGAGATTTGGATGATCGATCTCGGGATGGCGGCGAAGCCGCGTCCGGCGGTTATCTTGAGCGTGCCGTTTTCGGACGAGGAAAAAGCAGTCGTTTCCTACGTGGCGCGGACGACGCAGGTGAGGGGTGGGAGGTTTGAGGTCGAGCATCGGGCTCCGTTGTTTCTGCCGGTGTATTCGACGCGCAGAATATCGGGACGGTGCCGACGGCGAAGCTGATGCGGCGGCTCGGGCGATTGCCGGAGCGGGACTTGGCGGCGGTCGAAGATGCCGTGCTGCGGTGGTTGGGGCTTTCGAGCAATGTCTAGGTTGAGTTGCAACGCGAGGTCGCGACTCAACTGACGTTGGCGTAGGAGCGCGGGTTGAAGCTCCGCGCTACGACATTATTTCACCCAGCGCTTCAGCCAGTTGTGGACTTCGCCATACCAGAAGACGGAGTTTTGGGGTTTGAGGACCCAGTGGTTTTCGTCGGGGAAATAGACGAGGCGGCTGGGGACGTTTTGGGCTTGGAGGGCGGCGTAGAATTGGAGGCCTTGGGCGACGGGGACGCGGTAATCGAGTTCGTTGTGGATCACGAGCGTCGGCGTTTTGAAATTCGCGGCGTGCGTCATCGGGTTTTGCGCGTCGTAGGCGGGCGACTTTTTCCACGGCGTGCCACCGACTGAATTGTCGAGCCAGTAGACGGCGGAGTCGGCGGCGAATTGGGTGTCGAAATCGGTGACGCCGGCATGGCAGACGATGGCTTTGAAGCGGTCGGTGTGGCCGGCGACCCAGGAGGCGAGGTAGCCGCCGTAGCTGGCGCCGAGGGCGGCAGTGCGCGTGGCGTCGAGGAAGCGGTGTTTCTTGAGGAGGTGGTCGGTGGCGAGCATCACGTCGGTGAAGGGTTTGTCGCCCCACGCGGCATCGATGGAGCCGACGAATTTCTCGCCGTAGCCGGTGGAGCCGTGGCGGTTGACCCAGGTGGCGACGTAGCCGGGGGAGGTGAAGACGTGGGCGTTCCAGCGGGGGGACCACGCGTCGCCGACCATGGTGTGCGGGCCGCCGTGCATGAGCTGGAGGAGCGGATATTTTTTCGTGGCGTTGAACGCGGGCGGATAGATCAGCCAACCGGAGACGGTGTCGCCGGCGGCGCCGGGGAAGGAGTAGGGCTCGACGCGGCCGAGATCGAGGGTGGCGAGGAAGGCGGTGTTGAGCTGGGTGCGTTGGGCGGTGTTGCCGGTGGCGAGTTCGAGGGCGAAAACTTCGTCGGGGCGGGAGAAGGTTTGGTTGAGGACGTAGAGGGCTTTATCACCGACGGTGAGCGAGCTGCTGGTGCCGGCGCCGAAGACTTCGGTGGGTTTGGCGGCGATGCCCTCGGCGGCGAGACGGAAGACGCGGGTGAAGCCGCGGTCTTCGGCGAGGAAGAAGATCGTTTTTCCATTCGAAGAAAATTTCCAGTCCTGCGGCGAGAGGTCGGCGCCGCCGAGGGAGAGGGTCTCGGTGCGCGCGGTGGCGAGGTGGTGGCGGGTGAGGCGGGTGAAGACGGAGAATGTGTTTTTGCCGGCGCGGCGACCGAAGAGAATCGACTGGCCATCGGGGGAAAAAACGGGGCTGGTGTCGGAGCCGTCGGGGTTGTCGGTGGTGAGGTTTTTCCACGGGGCGGACGGGTCGTCGACGGAGAGGAGGTAGACGTCGGTGTTTTCGCTGCTGGCGAAGGGTGGAGGGGTGGTGCCGGCGGTGAGGACGATGGATTTGCCGTCGGGGGAGAGATCGAAGGCGGAGTCGCCGGCGAACGTGAAACGGCGGTCCCAGCGCGGGGTGAGATCGGTGACTTTTTTCGTGGCGAGATCGACGACCATGAGGCGCGAGGCTTGGCCGTCGGTCTGCCAGGAATCGAAGTAACGGTAGACGCGGTTTTCGGTGACTTTGGCGGAGACCTTGGAGTCTTTTTGTTTCTTCAGCTCTTTGCGGAGCGCGTCGAAATCGGTGCCGAACCGCGGGAGCGTGCGCGTGGCGAAGAGGATGCGTTTACCGTCTGGGAACCAGCGGGGCGAGGAGATGGCGAGCGGGAGCTCGAGGATTTTTTCGGGTTCGCCGCCGTCGGTGCGGAGGACGTAGAGCGAAGGGGATTCGTCGGAGCCGCGCTTGGACGTGAAAGCGAGGCGGTTGCCGTCGGGAGACCACTGCGGGGCGGAGTCGGTGCTCTCGGCGGTGGTGAGCTGGCGGGCGATGGCGCCGGGGGCGGTGTCGAGGAGCCAGAGGTGGGTGACGGAGGTGTTTTTCGCGAGGTCGTAGTCTTGGACGGTGAAGACGAGGCGGGAACTGTCGCGCGAGAGATCGAGGGCGCCGGCGCGGCGGATGGACCAGAGGTCTTCGGGGGTGATGGAGCGGAGTTTGGGCGCGGGAACGGGGGCGGCGGCGCGGAGGAATGATACGACAGTAAGGAGCAGAAGGACGAGGAGGGAGCGGCGGTGCATGGGAATAAGTTGAGGGAGCGCGGTGGGGCTCGCGAGTGTAGAGGGGTGAAAAATTCGGAAGGGTGGACCGCTAGTGGATTTCGCCAAAGGGCGAAATCTTGGGAGTGCGGCCGCGGCTGATCGCCGCAGCGGGGTGAGGAGGGGTCTGCTGATCGCAGACGGTGGGGCGCGGTGCTACGGGGTGCGGTGGGTTATCCAGCCGAGGGTGTCGAGGGTGAGGTAGAAGAGGGCGATGTGGTTGGCTTGGGAAAATTCGCCACTGCGAATGAGGGCGAGCGTCGCGGGAATGCTGTGCCAGGCGCACTCGATGGCCTCGCTGGCGTCGAGTTGGGGCGTGGTGGTGATCGCGGCATCTTCGGCGAGGTAGGCGTGGACGCGGTTGGTCTGGCGCGCGGGGTTGGGAAACGGAGACGCGATGTGGCGCCAGCGCGGGGCGGTTGCGCCGGTTTCTTCAAGGAGCTCGCGTTGGCAGGCGATGAGGAGGTCTTCGCCGGGATTGGCCATGCCGCCGGGGAGTTCCCACGTGAAGGCGTCGCCGGGGTAGCGGTATTGGCGGACAAGGAGGACGTGGTGCTCGCGATTGAAGGCAACGGCGTGAACCCACTCGTGTTCTTCGAGGACGTAGAAGGGGTCGAGGATTTTGCCGAGCGCGATTTCGACGCGGTCGGCGCGGAGGCGGGCCCAGCGGTCGCGGATGATGTCGCGGGTGGCGAGGCGGGTCCAGCGGGTGGGCTTCATTCGGGCATTCGGGCTAGGCGCCATCAGGCGGCGCGGGTGCGGAGCGTGACCCACTCGACGAAGAGGAGATTGGGCACCCAACAGAGCCACGCGACGGTGGGATAAAAATCTTCGAAACGCAGGCCCGAGGCGAAACCCAGCGGGAGGTAGAGGCGCAAGGTGACGGCGGCGAAGGTTAGGGCGAAGTTGCGGATCATCCACGTGCGGTGGTCGGCGAAGCGGCGGGCTTTGGCCGCGACGACGGCCATCACGCCGGTGAAGAGCCAGAGGGCGGCGAGGAGGCCGAAGCCGTAGTGGGAGACGAGGCCTCCGAAGGAGTAGAGGGCGAGTAGGAGTCCGGCGATGCCGCCGGCGCCGACGCCGGGGACGAGGTAGGCGTAGCCGAGGGCGCGGTGGAGGCGGGGACGTGCGGCGCGGAGGGAGTCGAGGAATTGGAGCGGTCCGAGGAGGAGGGCGAGGGCGGAGGCGACGGCGTGGATGGTGATGAGCGCGCGGTGCTCGTTGAAGGAGGCGATCATCGCGGGATGAACCGGGACGCGTTGGGTGCCGCTGCCGTAGGCCCACACGGCGTAGCCGGCGACGCCGGCGCTGAGGAGGAGCGTGGTCGCGAAGGACCATGATTTGAGTTTCATGGATTTCGATCAGGCTGAGTTAACCACGGAGGGACACGGATAAACACGGATGGAACCAGGGGCGTCATGGCGGGCGAGGCGCGAAGCGCGCGGGGAGAGGGGAGATGGATTGCTTCGTCGCGTTGCTCCTCGCAATGACAAAGGGACCGCACCGTAACCGGTGCGGCTACGGTAGACGAGGTATCGCGACGCATCTGTGAGGGTAGCCGCACGGTTTGCCGTGCGGGGAACAGGGGGAGGCGCAGGACTGAAACGGACCGCACCGTAACCGGTGCGGCTACGCGGATTCAGGGTGCGGCGGGGTGATCGTGCGGTGCGGGGAATCAGCCGCGGACTTGGCCGGTGCCTTCGATCAGGTATTTGTAGCTGCAGAGTTCGGGGAGGCCCATGGGGCCGCGGGCGTGGAGGCGGTCGGTGCTGATGCCGATCTCGGCGCCGAAGCCGAATTCGAAGCCGTCGTTGAAGCGTGTGCTCGCGTTCCAGAAGACGGTGGCGCTGTCGACTTCGGCGAGGAAGCGGCGCGCGGTGGGTTCGTCGGCGGTGACGATGGCGTCGCTGTGGCTGGAGCTGTCGCGGTTGATGATGGCGATGGCCTGCTCGACGGAATCGACGACGCGGACGGCGATGATGTAGTCGAGGAACTCGGTGGAGTAGTCGGAGGCGGTCGCGGGGACGACGGACGCAGTTGAGAGTTGAGAGTTGAGAGTTGAGAGCTCGGAAGCGGAAGTCGAAGGCTCGGAGCCGAGCGCGGAGAGCTGAGAGTTGAGGATCGCGAGGCTGGCGGTGTCGCAGCGGAGTTGGACGTTTTTCGCGAGTAGGGCGCGGGCGACGGACGGGAGGAATTTTTCGGCGATGTCGCGGTGGACGAGGAGTTGCTCGGCGGAGTTGCAGGCGCTGGGGCGGGTGACTTTCGCGTTGAGCGTGATTTGCTCGGCCATCGCGAGGTCGGCGGCGGCATCGGCGTAGACGAAGCAGACTCCCTTGTAGTGCTTGATGACGGGGATGGTGGAATTTTGCGTGACGAAGCGGATGAGGCCTTCGCCGCCGCGCGGGATGATGCAGTGGATGAGCGTATCCAGTTTCAGGAGCGCAGTGAGCGCGGCGCGGTCGGTGGTGGGGACGAGTTGCACGGCTTCGGCAGGGAGGCCGGCGGTGGCGAGCGCTTGTTGGATGAGGGCGGCGAGGGCGGTGTTGGTGTGGAAACACTCTTTGCCGCCGCGGAGGATGGAGGCGTTGCCGCTCTTCAGGCAGAGGATGGCGCAGTCGACGGTGACGTTGGGGCGCGATTCGTAGATGATGCCGATGACGCCGATGGGGACGCGGACCTTGCGGATGCGGAGGCCATTGGGGCGGGTGGTGTCGTCGAGGACGGTGCCGACGGGATCGGGCAGGGCGACGACCTCGCGGACGGACTGGGCGAGGTGGGCGAGGCGGGCAGCGTTGAGCGTGAGGCGGTCGCGCGAGGCGGGGGTGAGGGCGGCGGCTTCGGGCGAGGCGAGGTCGAGGGCGTTGGCGGCGAGGAGCGATTCGTGGGACGACTCGATGAGGCGGGCGAGTTCGGTGAGGGCGGCGTCTTTCGTGGCGGTCGGGACGTTCGCGAGCACGAGCGACGCGGCGCGGGCGCGTTGGGCGAGGGACGTGACGAGGGCGACGAGTTCGGCGGACATGGGAGGCAAAGTGTTGGTGGCAGACGCGGGCTGACAATGGCCATTTGTGTCGGAAATGCCACCCGGAGCAGGGGAAGGCGGGAGCAGCCAAGGGGCCGCAGGCGGCGAGTAGCGGTGCAGGATCGCGAGGCCTCCGAGGAAGAGTGCGACGCCGGCGAGGTCGAACCACCACGGGTGGAAAATGGCGATGCCGGAAGCGAGGTCGGACGCGGCGTTGAAGCCTTGGATTTCGAACGGGAGGAATTCGACGGGGAAGCTGGAGGCGTTGTTGAGGGCGTGGCCGAGCATGCAGAGACCGAGCGAGCGCGTGCGGTAGTAGACCCAGCCGAGGACGAGGCCGAGACCGAGGGCGATGGGGGTTTGCGCGGGGTTGAAATGCATCAACGCGAACAGCGCGGCGGAGGCGGTGATGGCGGCCCAGGGTTTCCAACGGCCGAGGAGTCCGCGGAGAATCACGCCGCGAAACAGGGTTTCCTCGGCGAGGGGCGCGACGACGACAGCGAGGATGGGACCGAACCACTCGGTGGCGATGAGCGGGCCGAGTTCGGGGGCGAAGTCCCACTGGTCGAACGTGTGTTGCGGGAGGTAGGCGCGGAGGAGGTTGTCGATTTCCGAGAGGAAAATGACGATGCCGGCGACGATCGGGACGTAAGCGAACCCGAGGATGGCGGGCGAAAATCGGAGGCGGCCGAGGGCGCGCCACGGTTCGCCGAAATGCTGTAGGACCAATCCGGTGACGATCGCGGCGGCGCCGAGTTTGGCGATGATGAGGAGGGCGGAGTCGACCCGGGGGTCGGCGGCGTTCCACGCGAAGAGGTCGAGATCGACGCCGGTGAGGTAGGCGTAGTCGAGGACGGAGGAGACGGCGAGTTCGGCGACGAGCGCCCCGATCATCACGGCGAAGGCGGAGAGCAGCGTGAAACGGGGGAGTGCGGAAATGGGCGACGTGGGTGACGACACGGGGGAAATGGCGCAGGTTTGGCGCGGGGCGTCAGCGAGATTTTGCCCATAAGCCGCCGGATTCTGGGCGTAGTTCAATAGGTCAGTCCAAGAATTTACGCCAGATGCCCCAAAAAGGTGTTTTCGGTGGAGGATCGTCGGCTAGGCGGGATTCCTCCAATGTGCGAATCTGGAAAGGCTGGCGCGGCGAGTTGTCGGAGGGGGTAAGATAACGTGCGTAGGGAATAGGAAAATCCTTGGGGCCTTTTATTGAGATTATCGAAAGCAAAGGGCGAAGCTCTTCAACCCATGCGTTCCGGAGGGCGATGTCGTTGGGGTCATCTTCGCCATTTGGTGCGAATTTGACGACCAAGTGTGCTCCGTCCGCTGCTCCTGTGTTGAATTCCTTTCCTCGAATCGAAGTGGGGATTTCTCGGATGAGGGCTTCGATGTGGTTTCGGCTATCGGGCTCAAGTGGGGTCGAGGCCTCTAATTCGTCACCCCGGCCAATTTTTGTTGTTCGTTGAACCACACAAATCCGATCAGATAGAACAATCCAATCGTAACTTTCATTTAGGGTCCACAGGGCAATCGTGAGTAACCTTCCATCTGGTGAGACCTCTTTTTCCAAGTCTGGGTTTCTCACCCAAAGTCTCTTCGAGATCGGGCCGCGGTGGGAATTAATCCAGAGAAAAATCTGTTGGTTATGGGCGGAAGTCTTTATGCGGAGCATCACGTAGGCTTGCTCCGTCGAATACAGGTGAATGTCGGTAAGGCTCGGCATTGCATGCACTTCTATAGGCTTTAGGATCTGAAGGTCACGGGGGATCTCGTTCTCACGATAGCTGAAGTGACCAGCTACTTGTCTGCCAAAATTGGCAAGCGAAGTTAGCTGCACGGGCGCGAGCGACTCGACGCGGGAGATGGCGCGATGGAAGCGGATGTAGTCGGCGACGTTGAAAGCGACGATGCCTGCGATTGCGACGGTGGCCGCAAAGCACAGCCACGAGAGAGGGCGTCGGAAGTTCATGGCGAATACAGATGCGAGCGGGCTCCGGGTAGCGCGACAATCTGAAACGACGAGTGCGTCCAAGGAAGCGATTCGGGACCTTCGGTGCGGGCCGTTGCTCCGGAAAGGATGTGAAAAGGGCGAAACGCTGACAGCTGACGCGTTCCGCTACGAATCCGGCGCGGGCTGAAGCTCCGCGCTACGACGGACGGGCAGCGGGGCGGTGGCGACGAGCACGATTTTTGCGGTGGGGTCTGTGGGCGGCAGGGCGAGCGGGCGATAAAACGAGGAGGTTGAAAATCGGTTTGCACGTCGGATGATGTGCTACACTTTGTCGCACATGAAGACGACCACGGTGCGGGAGCTGCGGAACAATTATGCGCAGGTGATGAAGTGGGTGGGGAAGGGGGAGGAGGTCGAGGTCACGCGGCGGGGGAAGGTGGTCGCCAAGGTGGTGCCGGCGGTCGCGGCGAAGGTGACAGCCGTGGATTGGACGCTGAGTGCGGCGCACAATCGGCCGGCGTGGAGTAGAGCGCTGACAGCGAAGGAGAGTGCGGCGGTGTTGGCCGAAAGTCAGGGGGGCTGACATGGCGACGGTCGTTGCTGATACCAGTTTCCTTTTCGCGCTGTTCGGGTGCGATGTGCACACGGCGACCGCGCAGGCTTGGACGAAGCAGGCGGGACAGCCGATCACCGTGACGGCGTTGAACCAGTATGAATTCGGAAATGCGCTGCGGTTTGCGGTATTTCGCAAGGTGGTCGCGCAGGCGGATGCGTTGCATTCGCTGGCAGCGTTCGCGGCAGATTTGAAATCTGGGCATCTGCACTTGGCGCGGTGCGATCTCGAGGGCGTGGTCGCAGAGGCGGCGCGGCTGTCGGAGCGCTATACGATGACGGGCGGGCATCGGTCCTTTGATGTGCTGCATGTCGCAACGGCGCGGGTGCTCAAGGTGTCGACGTTTTTGTCGTTCGACGTGAATCAACGAAAGCTGGCGGTGAGCGTGGGGCTGACGGTGGGGCCGTAGCGGCGCGGCGCAGGAACCGTTGCGACGCAAGGTCGCAACCCATGTATGGGAGTGGGTGCAAAAAAGCACGGTCAGGCTGACCGTGCTACGGGTGGCGGGTCTCTGGTGCGGGTTACGGGGCTTCGAGGAGCACGGCTTTCGTGCGGGCGCCGAGGTCAATGGTTTCGACGCGGGTGACGGTGAGATTGGCGCCCTGCGAAGAAAGCAGCGTGCGGAGGGCGTCGAGGTCGTCGTGGTCTTCGGTGACGATTTGGCCGAAGCGGCGGTAGGTGACGCGGTAGGCGGTCTCAAGGCCTTCGAGACGGCGGAGTGACTCGCGGGCGAGGGCGGCGGGGCTCGCGGGGGTAACGGACGAAGCGGAGGCGGGGCGCGCGGTGGGTTTGCGCTTGAGCTTGGTGTCGGACGGGAGCGCGGGGCGGCTGAAGGGGTAGGGTTCGCCGAGGATGGCGGCGGCGGCTTGCTCGAGGTCGTGGACGCGCACGAACAGCTCCTCGCGTGAGAGGAGGAGGCCGTTGATCTGGATCTGTTGATCGGCGCGCATCAAGGCGACGGTAGACGGAGGCGGAGACTCAGAGGTGTGGCCCACGAAACACACGAATCACACGATATCCGGAGAGCGGAGAATCGCGGAGAGGTGCCCACGGAATACACGGAAAACACGGAAACGGAGAGGAGGCGGAGGGGCGGTGGATTAAGATTTTGCGGGCGTCTCGTCGGTGTCGGACTCGTCGTCTTCGTCGGTGTCGGCGGAGGTGGCGCTCGCGGATTTTTTGGCGGGCTTTTGGTCGAAGCCGGCGACGGGGAGCGGGGGAGCGGGGAACGGGTAGACGCCGGCTTCGCCGACGACCGTGTTGATCTGCGTCTCAAGGGCCGCGATTTTTTCGTAGGCGGCTTGGCGCTCGGTGATGAGCGCGTCGATCTTGATGCGGGCTTCGAGCGCGGCGCGGATCACGTCGGCTTCGGCACCGAGCACGATGTCGCGGTAGGTGAGGGTTGTTGGTTTTTTGGCCATGGGAATGAAAGGGGAGGTTTATTGCCAGAAGAGGCGCTTTAGTTGGTTGAAGAGCTCCGCGCGCGGCGCGCGCTGAGCAGCTGAGAGCTGAGAGTTGAGAGCTGAGAGATCGGATGCCGGGCGGTTTGTGGGCGCGGGAGCGGGGGACTTGGACTTGGGCGACGAAGGGGACGGATGGGGCTTAGGGGAGACGGGGGGAGTTGAGATTTGGGATTTCTGATTTGAGACGGTCGCGGCGCGGGCGGCTTGGGCGGCGGACGCGGCCGCGGCGATTTCGGGGACGGGGTCGGCGAGGAGTTGTGCGATCAGTTCTTCGGGGGCGTTGGTGTGGCGGAGGGCGGCGAGGCGGATGGCGGGGCTGCGGTCGCGCGCGAAATCGTAGAGGTCGGCGCGGCGCCACGGGTGCGAGGCGACGGCGAGGGCGCGGATGCTCGGGAGCGGGTCGGCGAGGAGGCGGCGGGCGAGCTCGGCGTTGGCGAGGGTCGCGGGTTTTTGCTGGATGGCCCAGTGGCGGCGGAAATCGGGGCTGTGCTCGACGAGAAACGGGATGAGCTCTTCGTAGAGATCGTCGCGGTAGGCGAGGGCGGTGAGGACGGCGGGGAGGCGCGTGGCGGCGAGGGACTGGACGTGCTCGGCGCTAAGGGCGGGGTTCGTGGCGAGGGCGACGCAGACGGATTCGTCGGCGAGGGCGACGAAGTAATCGGCGATGTCGGGGACGAGCGACGGATTCGCGGCGAGGGCGAGGCGGACGGCGGTGTCTTCGGATTGGGCGAGTTGGCGCTGGAGCGGGGCGGCGAGTTTGGGGCGGGCGGCGACCCAGGCGCGTTCGTCGGGTTCGCCGTGCGTGATGATGTGCAGGAGGGCGACGGGGTCGGGCTCGATGAGGTCGCGGGCGACGCGGCGAACAGTGGCGTGCGGCGAGACGAGGAGGAGCGCGCGGACGGCGGTGGGGAGATTTTTCCGGGAGGCGAGGGCGAGCTGGACGTCTTCTTCGTCGGAGGCGGCCCAGCCGAGGAGGAGCGCGTCGTCGGCTGTGGTCGTGGCGATGGTGTGGGTGCGGACGACCGTGGACGTGTCGGCGGCGAGGACGAGGGCGACTTGCGCGGGCAGGGCGGCTTGCGCGGAAAGGCGGAGGCGGACGGAGGGAGACGTGTCCGTGACGAGCGTGGCGTGATGCGGGAGACGGAGGGACGGGTTAGTGGCGACGGCGCGGCGGACGGCGGCGTCGGAGTCCTGGGCGAGATTCAGGAGTTCGCGCGCAGCGAGCTGCGGGTGCGTAGCGACGTGGACGCGGACCTCGGGGTTTTCGTGCGCGGCGAAGGTGGAGAGAAGGTGCGGGGGCGTGCGGGGATTCGTCGCGAGAAACGGAAAAACCTCGGGGTCTTGCGCGGTTTGAGCGAGGGTTTCGAGGAGGTGGCTGGGAGAAAGCGGATATGCGGCGACAAATTGCTGCGCGATCGTGGGCTCGGGGAGTTCGGCGAGCTCCTGGAGGAGGCGCGAGGAGAGCGGGGGCTTGCGCAGGGCGATGGCGGTCTTGCGCACGCCGTCGCGACGGATGCGTTCGAGGAGGGCGGAGGAAGTGAGGGTGTCGGCTGACAAGGTGGTTAACCGCTAATTTGCACTAATTTTTCGGAGGTGATGGGCGAGGGAACGTGTGCGGGCTTCGGCTGATCGCCGAAGCGCGGGCGTGGATTGGGATTAGCGGAGATTGGCGAGGATGAGCGGTTCAGTATTTCAGGGGAGTTGGAGGTCGCTGGGTTGGACGAAGATTTCGCGCGGGTTGTTGCCGACTTGGGGGCCGATGTAGCGGCGTTGCTCCATTTCTTCCATGAGGCTGGCGGCGCGGTTGTAGCCGATCTTGAGGCGGCGTTGGAGGTAGCTCGTGCTGGCGCGGCCGTTGGCGGAGATCGCTTCGAGGGCTTCTTTGATCATCGGATCGGCTCCGGCGTGCAGCGTCGGGTCGTCGGTGGCGGCGCCGGGGATGTCTTCCGCGCGGAGTTCGACGCGGTAGCGCGGGGCGAGCTGGGACTTGAGGCTGCCGACGATCTTCTCGATCTCGCCGTCATCGACGAAGGGGGCTTGGAGGCGTTGGAGGCGGCCGAGTCCGGGCGGGCTAAAGAGCATGTCGCCGCGGCCTTGGAGGGCCTCGGCGCCTTTGCCGTCGAGGACGGTGCGGGAGTCGATTTGCGAAGCGACCTGGAAGGCGATGCGGGTGGGGTAATTCGCTTTGATGACGCCGGTGATGACGTTCACCGAAGGGCGCTGGGTCGCGAGGACGGTGTGGATGCCGACGGCGCGGGACATTTGCGCGAGGCGCGCGATGGGCGTCTCGACGTCCTGCGCGGCGGTCATCATGAGGTCGGCGAGTTCGTCGATGACGAGGACGATGTAGGGCAGTTTGGGGAAACCCTCGGCGACGGCCTTGGCGTTGTAGCCAGCGAGATTGCGGACGGATTTTTCGGCGAGGACGGAGTAGCGGCGCTCCATCTCGCGGACGAGCCACTTAAGGGCTTGGACGGCTTGCTTGGGCTCGGTGACGACGGGGTGGATGAGGTGCGGGAGGTCGCGGTAGATGGCGAACTCGACGATCTTGGGGTCGATGAGGACGAGTTCGAGTTCGTCGGGGCGGAAGCGGTAGATCAGCGAGAGAATGAGATTGCTGATACAGACGGATTTGCCGGAGCCGGTCGCGCCGGCGATGAGGGCGTGGGGCGCGCGGGCGAGGTCGAGGATGACGTGGCGGCCGGCGATATCGACGCCGAGGATGAGGGGAAGTTCGCCGTGGTTCGTGCGCCAGGCGTCGGATTCGAAGGACGCGCGGAGGGCGAGCGGGGCGGAGTGGCGGTTGGGGATTTCGACGCCGACGTAGCTCTCGCCGGGGATGGGGGCCTGGATGCGGACGGCGTTGGCGGAGAGGGAGAGCGCGAGATTTTTCTCGAGGGCGACGATGGATTCGACGCGGACGCCGAAGCCGGGTTTGACGCGAAATTGGGTGACGCGCGGGCCGACGATCGCGTCGTGGACGAAGGCGTCGATCGTGAAGCTGTCGAGAGAGTCCTGCAGGATGCGCTTGTTGGTCGCGAGTTCCTCGGGGCTGGAAAAGTTTTTCTCGGCGGCGCTGGCGGGGCGGAGGAAATCGAGAGAGGGGCGCTGGTAGGTGGAGAGCTCGGAAGCCGAAAACGCCTCCGGCATTTTCGGAGCTGAGAGCTGAGAGTTGAGAGCTGAGAGATCGGAGGAAGGCGAAGTTGAGGGTTGAGCGTTGAGAGTTGAGAGATCGGAGGGCGTGGGGGCGGCGAGATCGGCGGTGCGGTCGCGGACGGATTTACGGACTCCTTCGAGGTGGTCGAGGGCGTCGTCGAGTTGGTCGCGGTGCCGGGCTTGGTGGGCGAGGCGCTCTTCGAGACGGGCTTCGAGTTCGTCGCGCCAGCGGGCAAGTTGGTGGTGGTCTTCCTCGAGCCGGGCCTGCGCGTCCGGGGTCGCCGTGGGGGCGGCGGGGGCGGGACGGGAGGCGGTGGAAGACTTGGGCATGCGCGAGGCGAAAGGAGCCGGGTTATGGGCTGCGGTTTTCGGCCTGCAAGCGCGGAGGCGGAAAATATTTTTTCTCGGGTGGGCGCGGGCAGATGGCGGGCGGAGAACCGGCCAACAAAGCCCGGTCAGGCTGACCGGGCTACGGGGCGGTGAGGAGGTCGGCGCCGCCGTAGAGATTGAAGGGCGCCCAAAATTGCGCGGCACGGAAGCCGCCAGCGCGACCGGCGATGAACTCGCGTTTTACGGCGGCCATGGCGAGGTCGCCGGGCATGGCGTCGGTGACGTGCAGGCGGTAGAAGCGCTGCATGAAGTAGGTGGTGCCGGCGTCGTTGACGGGCCAGAGGGAGGCGAGCACGCGGTCGCCGCCGGCGGTGAGGAAGGCGCCGGTGAGGCCGACGACGCCCTCGCCGGCGAGGATGGCGCCGAGGCCAGTCTCGCAGGCGCTGAGGGTGACGAGTTCGGCGCGGAGCGGGAGCGCCTGAATCTCGGCGAGTTGGAGCAGGCCGTCGCGCTCGGCGGGGAGATTGGCGGTGTAATGGCCTTCGTAGGACAGGGCGATGCAGGAGAGGGCGGGCATCGCGGGCAGCGCGGCGCCGTGAACGGCGAAGTGGAGGACGCGCGCGGAGCGGAGCTCGCCGGCGGCGGCGAGGGCGCGGACGTTTTTCTCATTTACGTCGGGACCGAGGACGACGCGGGCGCCGGGGAGGAGTGCGCCGAGCATTTCGACCTCGGCTTTGGTGCCGGCGAGATTGTTCATCGGGCCGCCGAAGACGCCGGCGTAGGGGCTGCGACTCGGCGTGAACGCGGCCTGACGGGCGGCGACGAGCATCTGGCCGAATTGCAGTTTCATGAGCTCGGCCTTCGTCATGTCGGCCGCGTAGCTCTGCGGATTGTAGACGGCGCCGCCGAAGGCGAGCATCGGGCGCGTGTAGTTGGCGGCGGGCCGGGCGGCGAGGGTCAGCGTGGTGAGCAGCGACGGGGTGAGCGTGAACGCGTGATCGGCGACGAGCAGGCGCTGGTTGCGGTCGGCGAGGGTTTCGAAGGGGAGATAGGCAAGCAGACCGCTCGGCGAAAGGAGCACGCGGCGGCGGGCGCCGAGAGTGGGGCGGAGGGGCTCGAAAAGGAAATCGTGGAGCACGCGCATGAGCGCGGCCTGCGCGGGTTGGCGGGCGGCGATCTCCTCGTTGGGACAGGTGAGGCACTCGCGGTAGTAGGCGATGAGACCGGCGAGTGAGACCTCGTCGCCGGAGGCGTAACGGCTGGCGTCGACGTCGCGGAGCTGGGCTTTTTTGATTTCGGCGACGGGCAAGAGCTCGAGCGCGAACTTGAGGCGACCTGGGGCAAGTTCGACGGCGGTGATTTTATCGTGGGTGACGACGATGGCGACGGGTGGGGTGGCGGACCAATCGGCGTTGGCGTAGCTGACGGCGGCGACGTCAGGCGGCAGACGGCGCTGGAGGGTGCGGAGCTGCGCGAGGCGCTCGGCGGCGGGTGTATCCGCACGGTCGTGACCCGGCTGGAGCGTTTCGAGCAGGAGGCGGCCCTTGAGCGATTCGGCGGCGAGGAGGGCGCCCCAGGCATCGCCGGTGCGGGTGTGCGCGGTGACGAGGCGGCGGTAGCTGTCGGCCTGGAGCGCGAGAAAGTGGCGGCGATCCTCAACGGTGGCGGTGGCGCGGACCTGTTCGACGAGGGCGGCGGCACGTTCGAGGGCGCGGACGGCGACGGCGTGATGCGCGCCGGAGAGGGCGAGCTCGCCGGTGGCGGAATAGATTTCGAGGCGGAGGCGGGCTTCGGGGACGGTGCGTTCGTCGAGCGCGGCGAAGGTGGTGAGGAAGGCGGCGGTGACTTCGGCGGCGCGCGGATCGCGGGTGGCGAGGAGGGTGCGGGCGCGACCGAGGGCGGAGAGTTTTTCCTCGCCGGCCTGGGCGAGGCGCGCGGCGAGGGCGGCGGCGGTTTCGTAGTGGGCGAGGGCGGCGGGGTAGTCGCGGAGGGCGAAGGCGCAATCGGCGGCGAGGCGGAGCGAGGCGAGGAGGGAAGCGTCGCCGGCGGCGATCCACTGCTCGCGCGGACGACGGCGGCTGATGCCGCGGAGGTGGAGATCCTGCTCGAGGGCGCGCTGCGCGAGCGGGGCGGCGAGTGCGGGGGCGCGGGCGAGGAGGTGGCAGGCGGCGAGTTCGCGGAGGCCTTCGGCGGACTGGTCGTCGAGGGCGCGGGCGGCGTCGAACTGCTCGATGGCGCCGGCGAGGTCGCCCCAGGCGCGGCGGTTGCGGGCTTCGGCGAGGGCGAGCTGGCGGAGCGTGTGGGGGGATTTCTCGCCGCGGGCGGTGGCGGTGCGCCGGAGCTCAGTGAGCGTGTCGGCGGCGAGGCGGAAATCGCCGAGCGCGCGGGCGATGGCGACGCGGCGGAAAAGGGCGCCCTCGCGGGAGCGAGCATCGGTCAGGTCGGCGAGCGCGGCGTCGTTGTCGGTGCGGGCGGCGGCGAAGCGACCGAGTTCGAGGCGGAGCTGGGCGCGGCCGTCGAGGAGGCCGGCGAGGTAGGAGCGGTCGCGGCCGGCGGCGGTGGCGAGGGCGAGCGCTTTTTCGAAGGCGGCTTCGCCGGCGGCGAAACGCCGCTCGGCGAGCGTAGCAAAGGCGGCGCTGAAGGCCTCATCGACGGGCCCCCAGTTTTGCGCGAGCTTTTGGGCGGCGGCGCGAGTGGCGGCGTCGGCACTGCGGAGGGCCGGTGCAAAGGCGAGGGCGGCGGCGAGGAGCGGGAGCGCGGTGGAGCGCATGGCTACTTTTTCTTCGGGGCGGCGGCGGGCTGGGGATTCGCCTGCCCGTAGGCGTAGCGGGCGGCGGCCATGAAGTTCTGGTTGTTCTTCAGGTTGGGATCGAGGTTGAGGGAGACGTTGGCGAACTGGACGGACGTCTTCCAATCCTTCAGCTCGTAGGCGATGCCGAAGACATTGCGGGCCAGATTGAGGGCGGCGGGTTTATCGGGGGCGAAATCGATGGCGCCGATGAGGTGACGCATGGCTTCGGCCTTGCGGCCGGCCTTGAGCGCGACGCCGTGGGCGACGATGTGAATATTATAGCGTTCGCCGTTGTGGGGGGCGAGGTCGGGCCAGACGGCGTTGAGGCGGTCGATATCGGCGAGGGCGTCGGTGACCTTGCCCTCGGCGGCAAAAGCGCCGGAACGGGCGAGGAGGAATTCGGCGCGGATGTCGTTGTCGGTGGGGAACAGTTCGACGGCGCGGCGGGCGAAGGCGACGACGCGGGCGCGGAAGGCGGGGTCGGGTTTGTCGTAGGTGGCGCCGTTGCCGGCGGCGATGGTGGCGAAAGCGAGGTTGGCGGCGACGACGCCGGAGGCGATTTCCTTGGAGCCGAGCTCGAAGGCCTCGACGCGGCGTTTTTCGCTGCTGAGCTTCGACACTTGGTCGGTGCGGAGGCGACCGAGCCAATGCTCGACGGTGCCGCGCTGGCCGACGGCCTCGACTTGGGCGGCCTGCGCGGTGCGGAGCGTCTCCAGAAGCTTGATGCGCGTGGGCTCGTCGGGGGCACGGACGAGGGCGATGAGAGATTCGCGGATGGGAGCGAGGGCCTGTTCGGCGGCGAGGGCGGAGGGCAAGGGCGCGGGTTTCTCGCCGGCGTAGGCGGCGAGGTGGGTGCCATCGGCGAGTTTCCAGCGGTGGACCGCGGTGCGGCCAAGGGCGACGGTGACGAGATCGCCGCCGACGAGGGCGCAGGCGAGCCCGCCGGGGCCGGCAGGGACATCGAAACGGACGAGGAGCGCGCGCGTCTCCGCATCCCAGATACGCACGGCGCCGTGGCGGGTGGCGGCGGCGATGCGCGGGGCGTCGCCGGGGAGGAGGCGCACCCAGGTGTAGGATTCGCCGTCGAGGGTGAAGATGCGCTGCGGGGTCTGGGGATCGGCGGGGGTGTCGAGGGTGACGGCGCCGCCGAAGCGGCCGAACCAAGCGGCGGCGACCCGGGTGCCGTCGGCGGAGAGATCGAGAGCGAGGGCGGCGAGACTGAGCGGTGGGGTGACGCGGCTGGTTTCGATCTTGGTGCCCTCGGCGGAGAGGGCGTCGCCGGCGGGGAAGCGGAGGAGATCGACGCCGAACGTGCGCTGGCCGGTGCCGGTGAGGTTGTCGCCGGCGTAACCGTAGGCGAGGGTGCGGCCCTCGGCGTCGATGCCGACGGCGGTGATGCGGCTGGAGTTTTTCTCGGCGCTGAAAGTGGTCTCGGTGCCGTTGCGCGCCATGGCGGGCATGACGCCGAGGCCGTAGGCGAAACGGTCGGCGCCGGAAGCGCCGACGAGACGGGCTTCGAGGAAGGCGCTGGGGCGCTTGCCGCGCAGGACGACGGCAGGGACGGGGCCGGAGATATCGGCGGCGAAGAGGCCGGCGGCGGTGAAGATCATCACGCGACCGTCGAGCGCGGAGGCGAGCGAGCGGACGGGATCCGGCGACGGGATGGAGACGCGGACCTTGCCGGTGGCGGCGTCGCGGACGAGGACGGTGCGCTCGTCGGCGACGTGGGCGAACCACGAACCGTCGCGGGCTACGGCGACATCGCGGCAGGGGCCGAGCGGGGCAATCTCGGAGGCTTGGCCGAGCCAGCGTCGGAAGGCGCCCTGAAACTCCTGCTGGGCGATCTGGTAGGCGACGACTTCGGTGCGGCGGGCGAGCTCGAGGCGGACGAGGTGGCGCTTGAGGACGAAGGCGCCGGGTTTTTCCTGAAGGGCGGGCGCGGTGCGCAGGGCTTCGCGGAGCTGGTCGTCGGGGGCGTCGGCGAATTGTTCGCGGAATTTTTTCACGGACTCCATCAGCGGGTCCATGAGGCCTTCAGTGAGGCCGTCTTTGAGGCGGTTGGCGACGAAGTGGCCCTTGGCGAGGTCGGCGTAGACGGCGCCGATGGCGGCGGCGTCTTTGAGGAACTGGGCATCGCGCTCCTCGGGCGAGCCGAGGGCGCCGGCGGCGCGGGGTTTGTCGCCGATGCCGAGGACTTGGAAAAACCACTGCGGCTCGGCGCCGGCGGCGACGGCGCGGGCATCGAGGCGATCGTGGAGGGCGACGAGGCGGGGCTTGTGATCGTCGAGGGCCGCGACGCCCTTGATGATGGTGAACGTTTGCATCATCCGCTGCTCACCATCGGTGACGACGGTGGACTTGAACTTGGCGGCGGCGGTGAGCGGGGTGAGCGCGAGGTCGCAGAGTTTCATGACGCGCTCGCGGTAGTCTTTGTAGTCGGGACCGAGGTCGGCGACGGGGTCCTGGTCGCGGCGGTCGAGGAATTTTTCGAGGCGCGAGACGATGGCGCTGATATTTTCGGCGCTCGTATCAAGGGGGCTTTGACGGAGGCCGAGGGCGAGGTTGGCGCGGCGGAGTTCGTCGAGGTCGCGCTGGAGTTGGGTCCAGTAGGCGAGTTCGGCGGGGGTGGGTTTTTCCGCGGCCGGGGCGGATTTGGCGGGCGCGGCGGCGGGGGTGGCCGTCGTGGGTGCGACGGCGGCGGACGGCGCGGCGGCGGGCGGGGTTTGGGCGGTGGCGAACGGGACGGCGAGGAGCGTGGCGGCGAGGCGGAGGGCGAGCGGTCGGGAGATCATGGAGGCGAGAACCCGGGGGCCGCGACGCGCGGGGCGGGTGATACCTCGGATGTGCGCCCGCGACGAGGGCCGGTCAACGCGTGAGGCGGGGTTCTACGCACCTATGCGTATAAGGACGCGGGCCGGGCGTGGTGGTGCGATGGTGCTGTGCGGCGAGGCGGGCGAGTGGGGTTGGCGAGGGCGGGTTTTGGGCCGAGGGTTTGAACCGCTCATCTTCGCTCATTTTCGGAAGCGACGGCAGGGTGTGTCTGCGTGGTTCGACCTGTCGCCGAAGCGCGGAGGGTGGAGGCGGGGGGACTACCTTGCGCCCGATGAAAGAAGGTGAACGGCCACACCGCTTGGGTTCGGACAACCCGACGCGCGGGAGGTGAACCGCTAGTCTTCGCTAATTTCTGGAGGCGATGCAGTGGGGATGTTTGCATGCTTCGGTTAATCGCGAAGCGGGAATTAGGGAGGCGAGTGGGGGACTAGGTGCGAGGCGCCCAGTTGCGAGCACCACGTCATCTGATATGTAGATACTCGAAGTGACCTGCACGAAGGAGATTTTCTTGCGTGCGCAGCGCGTTAGAGACGGTTGGTTCGCGATGCGATTCGATTGCCGCTCGTAAAATCGCCACCACGTCTTCTTCTTTCCCGTAAAAGTAACTTTCCTGCGAAAACGAGTCCGAGAGCTCAGCGAAGCATTCCATGGTGAGGTCCAGATTCTTGTCTGCGAGTTTACGAAGGACACCAATCTCGGTTAAAAACTCACCTGGTTGGAGCTTCGTGATCTTCAGGACCGATAGAAATCTGCTTAGCCGCCAGTCTGGCTCAAAGCAGGGAGCTTCCAACCACGCGTTAAAACCGCGGAGTTCCGTGGGGTTCTCGGCACTCATACGCCAAGTGAAAAAGCGCACACATTGATCACGGATCTTCGCGTCGACTCTTTCAGATTCACGCAGGAGACGCCCAAGATAGTCCATTAACGAATGCCACGCGACCGGATCGGTCACATCATAATATACACGCAGCAAGCGCTCGGCCTCCGGGGAAAACCAGAGAAAATAACTCAGAAGATGCTGCCCGAAACGGCGAAGCGCGTCGTTTTTGGTGCGCTTGTCCGGGATCAAGTCTGCCCAGCGCCTTAATCCGAATTCGAAATGAGTCCGCAGTGAGTCGAAAATGTCACGGTAAGCGCGTCCGTATTGAATATGTGCCAGAAAAGACGCACGCCAGTATTCGATGGAGTCCTGAGGGAAAAAGAACTGCGTGTGTGCTGCCGTCCACGTCGGATCGAGACCGAAGATACGCGTGAATTGGGCTCCCAGTAGAGCATATTCGGGAATGGAGAGTTGCGGCTGACGGCTGAAACGCCGCTTCAGCATTGAGTGAAGCTCTGGCGTGGAGGCGGCCTCTGGTGCCAAATTCTTTACCCACCAGCTGAAATCGACCAACGCCTCGATAGCCCGCCCTCGCGTGCGGTTGATTGCGTCAGTCAAATGATCTGAATGATTCTCGCGTTTATCTTGGTCGAGATACAAGTCCGGTCCGCACGAGATCTCGAACAGCAACGCGCCGATAGATTCCCTCCACGCGATTGGAACCGGGGACTTCTGCTCAACGCACGTTTCAAGGAAGTCGACGACCGCGCGACGCATCCGATCCCAACCTCCGGCTTCGTGTCCCTCCGCACCTACTGTATCCACAGGAGGGAGTGGTCGCGAAATGATGTGTCGGGAAAGATCGAGCCAGGCCTGAAGCGCCGTCAAGTTGGCACCCTTGATCTCTTCCTGTCCGGCTTCAATCGCGGCCGCTAGATAGGCCGGCTTTACAATTTGTGTCCATTGCATCTTCCACGAATGGAAACGGTCGGGTGCCATCTTGATCGCACCACGGAACGCAGTTGCGAGACCATGCGTTGAAATATCGACCCACCATTCGTCGCCTTGGCGGCCTTTGGGTTCCCAATCATTCAGAAATGCGATCAGCTCATCGTCTAACATCTTGGTCAGAGCCTCGGCTGATTCGGGGCTCCGTTGTTCGACAACGCGCGCCCCGAGGTGCGTGTGAGGACGGTAGTTTTCGATGGATTTGCCTTTAC
This sequence comes from Opitutus sp. GAS368, assembly GCA_943372705.1. GTDB lineage: Bacteria > Verrucomicrobiota > Verrucomicrobiia > Opitutales > Opitutaceae > GAS368. Next base: position 52,192 of record CALRZR010000011.1, read on the forward strand.
CTTCGGTCTTGGCGACGTCGTAAAAATAAACTCGATCATGTCCTTGCAGCAACGATTCGAACGGCAGGAGCTGACCAAAATGGAAGTGTCGCTGATACCGCTCGAATCGCTCGTCGGTATAGGTCTCCTCGTGGAACTTCCTGTAGAGTTCACGATCCGGCCCGTGTTTGATTTCTGCGATGATACCCTGGATTTCTCGTTGCTGTAGGAATTTACCCTCCGGCATTTCTGCAGCTATACTAATCAAGCGAGCAAATTCATAATCATATCGATCTTCTCCGTAGCCTGCGAAGCTCAACACGTCGCGACGAATCTGTGGCAATGCGTGCTCAACATCGGTCGCATAGACATGGTGCCGAATCCGAGTGAAGACCTTGGGGGATTTCTCGCGGAGATATGCGTCGCATTGTTCACGCTCGTCCGCAAAATTGCGTTTCCATGTTTTTTCGATCGCGGCGGTAAGTGCGTGGACAAGTGCAATTTCAGGATCTGTATGTTCGCCTGCGAACCCCGACACATTGGTGCACCAAATCTCGGAGGCGTCCTCAGATTTCGGCCGATTCTTCCCTTCAAACTTGAGCTCGATCAACTGCTCGACGGCATCCGCTAGTAATTTCGCGGTGGCCAAAGGGGCCGCATCGGTGACTGAGGTGACGCCGACGTTGATGATTTGCTGATAGTCCCACGTGGCGAAGCGTGGCGCAGGATCGTCACGTTCCTTTGATCGGTCGAACGAGATCGCGAGACCTAGGAGTTCAAGGATTTCAGTCAATTGTGCCGTCTCGCTCTTGATAACTAGTCCAAAATACTTCCCAACCTCGCCACCTAAAGTGAACTGCCGTCCGCATAGATATCGCCGGACATAGTTTCGGAATTTCCACGCCGTATCGGGATCGAATTTTAACGAAGCGCTCACAACATCACGAAGCATTCGCTGGTCGAAGGGTGCTGAAATCGCATCCAGACAATGAAGTAGCAGTTCGGGACGCCCCGCGGATACTTTAAGAATGCAACGCACTCTCAGCCAAAGCGCCTCGCCGGCGTGCGGATTCGCTTCAAAATCGGAAACGATCGCTTGTGCCCAACTCTCGGCCGTTACCCGCAGAAAGAAAAACCGCGCAAGATTGATGTCCTTAGCGAGATCGAAGGCGGTGATCACTTCCTCTCGGGTCGGAGACGCGGTGCTCGCGATTTGCTCAAGTGTAAGAAGTTGTTCGGTTGTGTTCATCTAACTCCTCCTGACGAGGAAAGCATCGGTGCCAGTGAATTTGAAGGCTGCGGCCGAGCAATTGGCCGCATACGGTGCAGCTCTCCGATTACGGCGTCGAGGCCAGCATGATGGTCGCTCACACGTTCATAGGGGACCACTTCGATGCCAAACTGAGCGCGATAGAGCAGAGTTTCTTTTTCAAAAGACGACTGTTCGCTGGAATTGCTTGGAATCGCGCGGAGCATAACGCGCTCATGATCGTTTCCTCGCGCGATCTGGACTCGATGGCAAATTTCCAAAACTTCGCGGAGGGGCTCTTCTTCGCCAAGGCCGTAACCCACGAACAAGACATTGTGATGGTTGAACACCTGATAGAAAAACGCTGACAAGGGCGGTTGGGGCGGATCGTGGTAGGCCTTCATGTATGCAGCCTCGTGAAGGACGAAGTGATCGAGGTCGATCGTATCTCCGGGGACCGCGCCATGAACCTGAAAAACGGCTTTGTCGCAGCAATCTGCTTCAAGCATCACCGGAAAGACTCGGACCCGCGGCTTGGAGCCAATTTCTTGAAGGGCGCGGTAGACCGACCAATCAAAGTTGGTCGTCAAGAATGCGCAGAAATCCAACATCACGAGTTGTTTCAACGCCTCGCGGCAACCTTCAGGTATCGGTTTGTAAATTTCCGTGAGCGCCGCCGCGTAGTCGGCCTTTCGTTGATCGTAGAATTGTTGGCATTGTTTTACGAGCCCTACGCTCGCGTCGGCCGGGATCGCGAGCCTTTGTCCGAGATCGGCGACCAACGCGGGCCAGCTCTTGTAGCGAGGAGCCGAGAGGCCTGCGCCCACAAACGCAATCGGCGCCTTCGCCATCAACAACAAGAGGCGATCCGCGGCCTTCTTGTTCGTGGGGGTGAGCATGTCGTTGGAGTTAGGCGATCAGATGGCAATGAAGACTGGTATTCAATCTCTTCTGCAAAGTTACTGGGATATCGTGCGTCCTTGATGGATTTGGCTCGGGTGCCGCCCTCCTCATGCTAGCTACTAGCGGGTTTCGCCGCATGCAGGCGGGGATGTCGGTGCTGCGTTTCGGAAATTTAGGGAAAGTAACGGGCGGTGGGGGCGAAAGTCTCGCGCTACTTCAGACGGCGGGCGAAGCTTGGGACGCGGATGCTGGATTGCGGTGGTCGAGGCGGAAAAGATGTGGAGGTGGTGAGGGGATCAGGTAGCTTGCGGGAGCTGGCTGGTCTGCGGCGTTGCTCAACCCTGATTTTGTTTTCCGATGAAAATTTTACTTCTGTTGGCTTTGGTGGTCTCGGCGGTGGGTAGTGCTTTGGCGCAGACGGTCACGCGGGATGTGCGCTATGTTGCGGAGTCGACGCATGCGCGGCACGTGCTCGATGTGTATGCGCCGGCGGGGGCGAAGGGGGCGCCGGTGGTGTTTTGGGTGCATGGCGGCGGGTGGCAGGGCGGCGACAAGGCGAATGTGCAGTTGAAACCGAAGGTTTTTAACGAGCGGGGTTTTGTGTTTGTCGCGATGAACCACCGGCTGCTGCCGACGGTCGAGATGGGCGCGATCATCCGCGACGTGGCACAGGCGTTTGCGTGGGTGCAGGCGAACATCGCGCAGCACGGCGGCGATCCGCAGCGGGTGCTGGTGATGGGGCATTCGTCGGGGGCGCAGCTCGCGGCGTTGCTGTGCACGGACGAGCGTTATCTGAAGGAGCGCGGGCTAACGCTGGCGGCGATCAAGGGGTGTGTGCCGGTGGACGGAGATACGTTCGACATTCCGGCGATCATCGAGGTGGCGGAGGTGCGAGCGCGGGTGCACGGGCAGCCAATGCCGAAGTTCGGTCATCGCGTGAAATTTGGAAATGATGAGGCGTTGCACCGGGATTTTTCGGCGGTGAACCACGTCACGAAAGGGAAGGCGCTCCCGCCGTTTCTGATTTTGCACGTGGCGGGGCATCCGGATGTGAGCGCGCAGGCGCAGCGGTTTGGCGCGGTGTTGAAGGAGGCGGGGGTGCGCGTGCGGGTGTTTGGCGCGAAGGATACGGACCACGGGCGGATCAATGCGAATCTCGGCGTGGAGGGTGATCCGGCGACGGTGGCGTTGTGGGAGTTTGTGGGGTCGGTGGTGAAACCGTAGGGACGTGGGCGGGGTGACGTGGGCGTGGTGGCGTGAGCGGTGGGCGGGGTGGGGTGGAAATGCGAGACAAGGGTAGGCCACAGAGATCACGGAGCGCTGACACGGAGGGCACGGAGGCGGAGGAAAGAGCGTGCGAAGAAAGGCGGCGTGGGTGGGAAGGCGGAGCGGGTCGGAGCACGCGGACGCTGACACCGCTCGTTAACACGAGCGGCTACCTGAGTTTGCCAGAGTCCGGCGTCGTGTGGAGGCGAGGGCGAGGTGGAATTCGGCCACGGCATGAGTCATAGAGGACGGAGGAGGCTCACGGAGGGCACGGAGGTGGACGAAGCAGCGTGGGGAGGAAGGCGGCGTGGGTGGGAGCAGGCGGACGCTGCCACCGCTCGTTAACACGAGCGGCTACCCCGAGACTGCTAAGCGCCGATCTTCATCGGCGTTTTTCTGAAGACTGCTCTGCAACAGGCGGTCGGGCTGAACGCGCCGGGGGCGGGGCGGGGGGCGGGCGTTGGGCTTGCGGCGGCAGACGCGGTCAGGCTGACCGCGCCACGGGGAGGGAAACGGCGGGCGGCGAGTCAGCCGAAGATTTTGCCGCGGTTGAAGCGCCAGATGGCGATGCTCATCACTCCGGCGGTGATGGCGCCGAGGATGGCGAGGATGGGGAGGATTTGGACGAAGGATTGGCCGGCCCAGAGCACGGCGCTGAAACCTTCCATCGACCAGTAGACGAGGGTGAGTTTGCTGAATTGCTGGATGAATTCGGGCATGAAGGTGATCGGGAACCAGGCGCCGCCGATCGCGCTCATGAGCATAATGAGAAAGGTGGCGAGGCCGCTGGCGGCTTCGGGCGACGACGAGACGGCGGCGAGCAACATACCGAAGGACGTGCAGGCGGCGGCGGCGAAGATGCACACGAGCATGAGGAGCGGGAGGTGCGGGAGGACGTCGGTGCCGTAGATCACGGTCGAAGCGAGGAACAGCACGACGAGTTGGACGAGGCCGAGGATGACGCCGTAGAGGAATTTGCTCCAGAGGATGTGGGCGCGCGTGACGGGGGCGGCGAGGAGCCGTTGGAAGATGCCGGCGTCGCGCTCGCGGAAGAGGCTGGCGGCAGAGGAGCTGACGGCGAAGAGGAGGAACTGGATGGCCCAGCCGCCGACGAGGGTGGTGGCGGCGGGATTTTTCACGTTGGCGCCGACGACTTGCTCGGTTTCGAGGCGGAGGATGCGGGAAAACACGTCAGCTGTCGCCGACGTGCTAGTGGAAGAATTGGGAGTTGAAGTTGAAGCGGCGGAATTGGCGGGAGTTGTGGTGGCTGGCGGGGTGTCGAGGCGGCGGAGGGTGGGGTCGGCGGGTTTCTTTTTCGTGAGTTCGGAGAGGCCGAAGTCGCCGCTTTCGAGCTGGCGTTTGATTTCGGCGGGATTGCCGCCAAAGGCGTTGCCGATGGCGGAGGAGAGGGCGCCGTTGAAGCGGTCGAAGTTGGCGTCGCCGATAAATTGTTTCGCGCGGGCCTGGAGCGACTGGCCGATCAATTGGGGGACGTTGGAGAAAATCGTTTTTTGGAGGAGGCCGTTGACGGTCTGGGTTTCGATTTCGTTGCGGGGATTGGAGAAGAATTTCAGGTGGAGTCCGAGACGCGTGGGGCTGATGAGATCGGCGGGGATGACGAGGGCGAAGCGGAAGCGGGCGTCGGCGGACTGCATCAGCGGGCGGAGATCGGCCTCGGTGAGCGGGCGCTTCGATTTGTCGGGGTTGGTGAAATCGGTGATGACGCGAAAGCTTTTCTCGGCGCGCAGGGCGTCGATGAGGGTGGCGGCGGCGGGGTTGGTGCTGGCGTTGACCACGGCGATCGGGATGCCGGAGGGGCCGGAGTCCTTGCGGTTGACGCCGAAGACGAGGCCGAAGAGCCAGATCATCACGAACGGGACGAGGAAGGTGAGAGAGACCGCGGCTTTGTTGCGGAAGAAATTGGTGAAGTCTTTGCGGACGAGGACGAGGATGGGGTGCATGGAGGACGCCGCGGGGCGGCGAAGGTGAGAGCTGAGGGCTGAGAGTGGAGAGGGAGGGAAGGACCAAGGTTCAAGGACCAATGACCAAGGCCTAATGACTATTGTCTAGTGACGGAGCGGCGGGATCTTTCTCTTTCTTCTTACTCTTTCTCTTTCGTCAGGTGTTGGGTGGTTCGGACGGAATCGGCAGAGAGAAAGATTAAGAGAAAGAGGAAAGAGAAAGATCGGTTACTCCCGCAGGGTGCGGCCGGTGAGGTGGAGGAAGAGGGCTTCGAGGGTGGGGCGTTGGCTGGTGAAGAGGCGGCCGGGGAGATCGTGGGACTCGGCGAGCGCGAAGAAGGTGGAGAGCTTGAGGGACGGGTGCGGGCGGAAACGGTGGGTGTCGTTTTCGGTGGTGAGCTCACCGTGCGTGGCGAGTTGGGCGGCGAGGGGGGCGGTGGCGGGCGTGGCGGGGAAACGGATTTCTTCCTCGAAGGGGAGGCGGGCGAAGAGTTCGTCGAGGGTGCCGAGGGCGTGGAGTTTGCCGTGATCGATAATGCCGATACGCGAGCAGAGGCGCGTGGCTTCCTCCATGTAGTGCGTGGAGTAGATGACAGTGAGGCCTTCGCGGTTGAGGCGTTCGAGGTATTCGAAGATGGCGTTGCGGGACTGGGGATCGACGCCGACGGTGGGTTCGTCGCACAGGAGGAGTTTGGGGCGGTGCAGGAGGGCGGCGACGAGGTTGAGGCGGCGGGCCATGCCGCCGGAGAAATTTTTCACGGGCTCGCCGCGGCGGTCGGCGAGTTGGACGGCTACGAGGGCAGCGTCGATGCGGGACCGGAGATCGGCGCCGCGGAGGCCGTAGAGTTCGCCGAAGATGCGGAGATTTTGATCGGCGGAGAGATCGGGGTAGAGCGCGACGTGCTGAGGGACGAGGCCGAGGGAGAGGCGGGAGACGGAGTTGGCGGCGGTGAGCGGCTGGCCATCGAGCGTGAGCGTGCCGGAGTCGGGGGCGCGAAGGCCGGCGATGAGGGACATCGTGGTGGACTTGCCGGCGCCGTTGGGGCCGAGGAGGCCGAAGAATTCTCCGCGGGAGAGTTCGAGGGAGATGCCGTCGAGGGCGGTGAGGGTGCCGTAGCGTTTGGTGACGGAGTGGAGGGAGAGCATGGGACGAGCTGAGAGCGGAGAGCGGAGAGCTGAGAGCTGAGAGCTGAGAGCTGAGAGTTGAGAGCTGAGAGATCGGAGCGGCGGGGCCGGAGCTGAGGGGGGAGAGAGACTGGATCTGAGAGTTGAGATTTAAGATTTCAGAACGTGAGGGTAGGGAGATCGGAGGCGGAAAGAGGGGAGGACGGCGAGAGGGAAACCGCGGCGGCGGCGAGAGGTTACAAAAATCGGTGACGAAGACTGTCCGACGAGGAGGCGGGGCTTTGGCGTTGCTGGCTCGGGGCGGGGGGCGAAAATAGGGGAATGCGACTACGTGGTTTGGTCTGGGGGATGATCGGAATGGTGTGCGCGACGATGCTTGGCGCAGCGGAGAAGATTGACCGGCGCGCGCTGGTGTCGCGGCACAACCCGCGCGTGACGAAGGTGGACCCGTGGGCGCCGTTGTCGGTGGGGAACGGGCAGTTTTGTTTCACGGCGGATGTGACGGGGCTGCAGACATTCGGGGACTATTACTACAAGAACGGGATTCCGCTGGAGACGCTGGCGCGGTGGGCGTGGCACGAGAACGCGAATCCGAAAGGGTTCACGTTGGCCGATGCGAACCAGCCTTATGTGGAGCGCGGGAAGACGGTGAGTTATCCGACGAATGAAAAAGGCGAGGCGGGGATGTGGCTGCGGCAGAATCCGCACGATATGCCGCTCGTGCAGATCGGGTTTGTGGATGAGCGCGGGCTGCCGTTGCGGCTGATTGATATCGCGAACGTGGAGCAGACGCTGGATCTGTGGACCGGGGAGCTGCGGAGTGTGTTTACGTGGAAAGGGGAACTGGTGGAGGTGAGCACGGTGGCGGCGACGGTGGGTGACGGGATCGCGGTGAAGATGAGTTCGCGGGCGATCGCGAAAGGCGCGCTGAAGGTGCGTGTGGCGTTTCCGCGCGGGCATGACAGCAAGGTGAAAAATAATCCGTCGCTCGATTGGTCGGAGCCGAAGACGCACACGACGACGCTGACGGGATCGCGGCTCTCGGGGAAGTGGGCGGTGCAACGGGCGCGGGACGGGTTTCGCTACGGGATGGCGCTGGAGGTGACGAAGGAGGCGATGCTGCTGGAAACGGGAGAGCCGCACGCGCTGGAGCTGCGGGGCAAACCGGGCATCGAAATGCTGGAGCTGGCGGGTCGGTTTACGCCGGGTGAAGCGCCGGGGGCGGTGCAGACTTGGGCTGAGGCGCAGGTCGCGGCGGCGAAGACGTGGCGGGCGTTTTGGCTTAGCGGGGCGGCGGTGGACTTTTCCGGGAGCACGGACCCGCGGGCGCAGGAGCTCGAGCGGCGGGTGGTGCTCTCGCAGTATTTGACGGCGATTCAGTTTGCGGGGGATTTTCCGCCCCAGGAGAGCGGGCTGACGAACAGCACGTGGTATGGAAAACACCATACGGAGATGGTGTGGTGGCACGGGGCGCATTTTGCGCAGTGGGGACGCGATGAGTTTTTGGCGAAGCAACTCGGGGCGTTTGTGCGGGCGCTGCCGAAGGCGCGGGAGATCGCGAGCGGGCGCGGGCTGAAGGGGGCGCGTTGGCCGAAGATGGTCGGGCCGGATTGGCGGGAGAGCCCGGGCGGGAATCCGCTGATCGTGTGGAACCAGCCGCATCCGATTCACCTCGCGGAGTTGCTTTATCGCGGCACGCCGACGGCTGAGACGTTGGGAAAATATCGCGGGCTCGTGCAGGAGACGGCGGAGTGCATGGCGTCGATGCTCCAGTGGGACGAGGCACGGAAGTGTTACAATCTCGGGCCGCCGCTGTGGATCGCGCAGGAGATTTACGACCGGGCGACCAGCAAGAATCCGACTTACGAGCTGAGTTATTGGGTGTGGGGATTGAAGGCGGCGCAAGTGTGGCGGGAGCGGCGCGGGCTCGCGCGCGACGCGGAGTGGGACAAGATGATCGCGGCGATCGCGCCGCTGCCGCAGAAAGACGGGAAATATGTGGCGGTGGAGTCGACGCCGGACACGTGGGACAATGTCGCGAGCCGGCATGATCATCCGTCGTTTCTCATGGCGCTAGGGCAGTTGCCGGGCGACGGCGTGGATCGGGCGGTGATGGGGCGCACGCTGGACGCGGTGCTGAAAACGTGGGACTGGGAGACGAAAATTTGGGGATGGGACTATCCGATGGTCGCGATGACGGCGGCGCGATTGGGCGAGCCGAAGAAGGCGGTCGACGTGTTGCTCAAGAGCGACGGGCCGAACAACGCGTATAAGCCAAACGGGCACAATCCGCAGCGCGGGGACCTGCCGGTGTATTTGCCGGGCAACGGAGCGTTGCTGGCGGCGGTGGCGCTGATGGCGGGCGGCTGGGATGGGGCGCCGAAGGAGTTGGGGGAGGCGCCGGGGTTTCCGAAGGACGGGACGTGGGTGGTGCGGAGCGAAGGGTTGAGGAAGCTGCCGTAGGCATGAAAGGCAGATGAGAGCTGAGAGTTGAGCGCTGAGAGTTCGAGCCGCGGAGCGTTGCGTGAGCAAGGAGGGCGGACTGAAGTCCGCCCTCCGCATGGCAGGGAAACCCTTGTCTCGGTGGTGCGTCAGGAGGACGATGCGCCTGCTTTGCAACCCTTCCCCTCTTCGCCATGAATCTTGCTGATGTGTTTACGGTCGTTCTCGTGGTGCTCGCCTTGCTGACGGTGTTTGTCGGGTGGTGGCTGGCGATGGTCGGCTTGTTTCCGCAGATGGTCGCGGGGTGCGCGGAAAAATTGGGCGCGGCGCCCGGGAGATGCCTGGCGGTGGGGCTGGCGGTGGCGGTGCCGGTGATCGTGGGGGTGGCGGCGCTGGGAAAAATTTCGACGAAT
>CALRZR010000012.1:0-61232 GCA_943372705.1 Opitutus sp. GAS368
CCCGCCGCGATGACGATGCGCAGCTTCAAAAATCTCCTGCTCGGCCAGCCCGACGCCACGCCCCGTGACGCCGTCTTCATGGAACGCGAGCGTCATGCCGACGTGCGCAAAGACCACCAGAGCTATCCCGTCCGCGCCATCCGCACGAAGGATTTTCTCTACCTCCGCAATCTGCGCCCTGACCGCTGGCCCGCCGGCGATCCCGATGTGCTCTTCCTCCACGGCCGCCCCTTTGGCGACGTCGATACGACGAACTCGAAGGACTTCCTCCTCGCCCGCCAAAACGACCCCGCCTTCGCAAAATTCTCCGCGCTCATTTTCGGCAAACGCCCCGCTGAAGAACTCTACGACCTCGCGAAAGATCCGCACCAGCTCACCAACGTCGCCGCGCAACCCGCCTACTCCGCCGCCCTCGCGCAACTCCGCACCCGCGTCGACCGCTGGATGCGCGACACTGCCGACCCGCGCGTCGATCCCGCCTACGACGGCTGGGACACGTTCCCCTACTACGGAAAAGCGCCCAAGACGCGCGAGTAGCCGCGTCCACCCGCCGCGCACCCTTCGCGCGTCTCAGCGCCACTGTTACGAAGGCTCGGCCGGTCCCCGCGCGCCCATCCCTGACCGCCGGCACCCGGTCGCCGCGGCGCAGCGCTCCGCGCGCAGTTTCGTCCGCGCAGCGTTCTGCATACGCAGACCCTCGTAACGACACCGGCGCGCTTCGCTTTTACACTTCCACGGCTTCCGCCGAAAAAACCCACGCAACTCCCCGCCCTCCTCGTCCGTTTCCCGCGCCCCTCCGCGCTGTTCGCCCTCGCACTCGCTGCCCTCGGCCTCACCGCGACGGCCCGCGCCATCACCAACGGCGAACTCATCCCCGCCAACCTCGTCGGCAAGTCCATCACTCTCACGCACGCCACCGGAGCGCTCAACCGCCTCGAGGCCACGATCAACGGCTACACCATCACCTTCACGACCGCGTCCACATTTACCCGCGCCGCCACCGGCTTCTCTTCGAGCGGCACCTACAAAGTAAACTCCTCCACTCTCACCGGCGCCGGCGCCACGCGAAACACCTTTCTGGAATTTTCCGGCTGGTATGCCACCGGCAACACTGCCCCCGTCTCAGTCTCGCTTGGACACTCCGCCGGCGAGGGCGCGGGTTTCGCTTTCGATACTGCCGACTCCGCCAAAATGAGCATCTTCACCTTCGTCTTTGGCGCGACCTTTACTGGCGGCGGTGGCACCACGACTCCCGCGCCCGTCCTCACCGCCCAGCCGGCTGCACAAACCGCCGCCGTCGGCGGTTCCGTCACCTTCACTGCCGCCGCCAACGGCACCGGCAACACTTACCAATGGCGCGTCAACGGCAACAACATCGCAGGCGCGACCGGTGCGAGCTACACCATCCCCTCGGTCAGCACCGCCAATGCCGGCGCCTACGCCGTCCGCATCACCAACGCCGGTGGCACCGCCAACAGCACCTCCCGTGACAACTCCGTGAAAGTCACCGGTGTCGCCGGCGCCACCGGCCAAGTTATCGCCGAAGTTTACGAACTGCCCTGATCCACGCTCCGCCCCGAAGTAGGGCAGGGTCTCCGACCCGCCCTCCTCCACTCCCCGTAGCCGCGTCGGTTACGACGCGGTCAGCGCCCACCGCCCCCCTTTCGCCCGCGAGCCCTCAGCCAGCCCGCGCCGCGAAGACTGAAGCAATCGAACCGCCCCGCCCTCACCATCGGGGCGGTTTTGTTTACCCCGACCCCGCTCACTTTCCCTCCCGTAGCCGCGTCGGTTACGACGCGGTTCGCACTCGCTCACTTCAGCCGCGAGGCCCCCCGGAGGTTCCGGCGAAAGGCCGCCGGCGTTGAGCCGTGGTAGCGCGCGAAGAGCGGGATCATATGCTCGACGTAAGCGAAGCCGCAGGCCTCCGCGATGTCAGGCACCGCCATGTCGCTCGTCGTCAGCAATTGGCGCACCCGCTCGATCTTCGCCCGCCGGATCTCTTCTGCGGCGCTGTGCCCGACGGCGGCGGTGAATCGCCGCTCCAGCGTGCGCCGGCCCATCGGCACCGCCCGCAGCAAATCCTTCACGTTGAGGCCGGCGGCCGCATTCTCTTTGATGAAGCGCATCACCTGCCGCACCTTCGCGTCGTCGCACTCGAAGAGGTCGGTGGACTGCCGCGCGGTAATCCCCAGAGGCTGGAGCAGATGCTCGCTAGCCGAAGAGCGCCGTCCGCGGATGAGTTGATCCAACAGCGAGGCGGCTTCGTAGCCGATGCGCTTCACCGGAATATCGATGCCGCTGATCGGCGGATGAATCGTCTGCCCCAACAAGTCTTCCGTGGACAAACTGATGATCGCCACCTGATCGGGCACTTGCAGTCCGGCGAGTTCGCAGGCGCTGGCGACGTTGCGACACGTGATCGTGTCCCAGCCGATGACCCCGACGGGGTGCGGAAGACTCCGCAGCCAACGCGCCCGGTCACGCCGCTGCGCCACGAGTCCCGCATCGTCGGCGAGGCCGGGCCCACGTGTGTAGATCAACGGGGCAAAATCGAGATCGCGCGCCGCCACCGCGTAGGCCTTCTCCCAAAACTCGAGAAACTCCCGCTCGGGCTCGCCGCAAAATGCGATCTGCGTCAGCCCCTTGCTCCGCAGGTGTTCGACCGCGAGTTCCATCACGGCCCCGGCATCCGCGCACACCCGCGGAAAATCGCTCCCGGCAAACCGCGCGCCGGAAACATTCACCACCGGCACGCCGTAGCCGCGCAAGATCGCCGCCAGCTCGCGCGTGTGCACCGTGGCGATGATGCCGTCGCCCTGCCATCCCTCGGGCATGTGCATGGTGCCGTCCGGCCCGGCGGGTTGCATGTCGAGATTCCACCGGTGGTGCTGCGCGAAATGCCAGGCGCCTTCGATGATGCCACGGCCGTATTGGTTCCAACCGGCGACCAGCAGGGCCACGCGCTTTCGTTTGGGGGTCTTCGGCATCGCGCTGGTTTCTGAGAACGGTTCTGCCGTGGCGCAATTTCTTAAAATAGAAACGCATCTTCGCCTACAGCGCCGCGCGGCTTTCTGTTAGTCTGCGCCACCCCCCGACCGCCTCGGCCACGGGCCTCGCTAACCCCCATCCGTCCATGAAGACCCCCGTATTGATCTGTCTGCTCGCACTCGTCTTGCCGTCCGCCGCGTCCGCCCAGAGCGCGCCGACCGCCCCTACGACCGCCAAGGCCGACTCCACGAAAGACGAAACGATCACACTCACCGCGTTTGAGGTCACCGCCGATGCCTCCGACACCTATCAAGCCACGAACACCAACTCCGTCACCGGCACCAACACCGCACTCGGCAAGACTCCCCTCGATGCCAAGGTGTTCAACCGGCAGCTCATGGACGAACTCGGCGTGGTCGACATGACGGAAATGCTCTCGAAGCACGGCGGCCTTGGCTCCGCGATCATCGCCGGCGGCAACGAGGAAGTCCGCGGCGACCTCGAGGGCGACCGTCAGGATCCGAAGAGCATGACGATGCGCGGACTCACCATTAACAATCCCCGCCGCGACGGCTTCCTCCGCGCCGATACCGCGCTGATGGATTCGTTCGACGTCGAGCGGGTCGACGCACTCGGCGGCTCCAACTCCCTGCTCTTCGGCTCCGGTGACGCCGGCGGCGTGATTACCACCAACTCCAAACGCGCCGCGTTGGGTCGCCCACTGCGGGGCACACTCGGCGCCGGCGGTGACTCCGAAGGCAGCCGCCGCTACACCCTCGATGTCGGCGCCGGCTTCAAATACTGGGGCTTCCGCATCAACGCCGTCCACGGCGACACGAAATATTTCCGTCCGGCCAACCGCCAGTTGAACGAAGGCCTCACCCTCGCGACCACTGTGCGGCCCTGGAAGAACCTCGAGATTCGCGGCGAGTGGCGCCATCTGATTCGCAACACCACCTATCCCAACTCGGGCATCGTGCGCGCGCCGCTCACCCAGCTGCTGCCGACCGGCGAGCGAGTGGACAACCAGAGCACGCGCTACTTGGCCGCCTTCCCGAATGTCAGCGCGTTGACCGACGGACTCATCGATGTCACCAAAGCCGATACGCTCTTCGGACCCTACTACGCCTTTGCCTTTAAGAACCTCAGCAAATCCGTCGTCGCCGAAGCCAAGCTGGCCGAAGGTCTCGGCGTGCAGGTGCGCTATGGCCACGACGCGCGCGTCAACAACGCGCTGAGCCCCACGAACAATTCGATCTTCGCCCCGGGAGCCGCGGGTAACCTCTATGTGGATCCCGCGACCGGCCAGGTCGGCACGAAGTGGGCGTTCAATATGAATTTTCCCGTGCTAAATCCGTTTCATACCGGAGCTCGCGGTTACCGCGCCGCCGTGGCCTACCAAAAGAATCTCGGTCGGTGGGGCTCCCACCAGGCGAGCGCGTTTTTTCAGGACATGGAGTCGTGGCAGAATCAGGACCAGTGGAGATTCTACGAGGCCGATGCCTCGGGGAATGTGCCCATCAATCCGGCCCAAATCCGGTTGGCCGACTCTGGCCGCATTCCCATTCCCTCGGTCTGGGTCCCCATCAATCCCACCCAGCTCGTCGGTGGCCAGAAATGGCCGTTCTCCTCGCTCGTCCATCCGAACGGCAAGACCTACGTCTCCCAACCGCAGATCTTCGCCGGCGCCGTCCCTCCCACCGCGGGCAATCCCCTCGGTCTCTCCGGTCCGATCAACGCCGCCACCGGACAGAGCACCAACGGAGCGTTTACCCACGACGACACCGACGAACGCAGCCACGGCTTCAGTCTCTTCAGCGAATGGTGGAAAGGGCGCATCGACACCATGGTCGGCTACCGCGCCGAGGAAGCGACCGGCCTCCGCACCAACACCGGCCTGCAACGCGGCCCCATCACTTACGACAGTCTCACGACCGGCGCCGTCATCGACACGCCCCTGCGCGGTGTGCGTCTGTCGCTCAACTACGCCACCAACGCAAAGATCAACTTCGACACCACCCGCGACATATACAATCAGCCCCTGCCTCCCGGCAAAGGCGTGAGCAAAGACATCGGCCTGAAATTCGGCATGTGGCAGGACCGCGTGTCAGGTAATTTCAACTACTACCAATCCGAAGCCCAGAACTTCACGGCCTCGATCGGCAACCGCAACGACGTCGATCCCGACGGCATCAACGGTCGCAACGGCGGTCCCTCCTACACCTACAGCAAGACGTCCGACGGCTATAATCTCTCGCTCTCCGCGCGTCCCACGCGGGGCTGGGAAATCCGCATCAACTTCGCCACCGCCAACGGCAGCGAGCGCACCGACGTCAATCTCCCGCAATTCTACAACGACCAGTTCAACACCACCACCGTCAGCGGCCAGACCGTCGTCGGCGTCCGCGCCACCACGGCCGGCACGGTCACGCCCCTGCTCGTGCCCTCCGATCCGCGCAACCCCACCTCGGCCCAGGTCCCGCTTTCGATCGCGATGATGAAGGATCCGAACAGCCCCTACGCCGCGCAGCTCGACATCGAGTCGGGCCAGATTCTCAACGCCCAAGCGCTCGGGCTGTTCACCCCGGGCGTTGGCACCGGCGCCACCGGACTCCCGCTCAGCGATCACCAACTCGGTTTCGTCTCGCCTTCCGGCGGCTCGCTGATCGTCCGCCGGGCCGGCGAAAAAACCTTCGGCTACGCCGAGCGGAGTTACAGCCTGATCAACCGCTACCAATTCCACGCGGGCAAGCTCCGCGGTCTCGTCGTCGGCCTCAGCAGCAGCCTCCGCGACAATCAGCGTGGTTACATGTTCACCGATGCCGCCGATGCGAACACACGGAAGATGTTCTATTTCCCCGACCGCCTCCTGCACGATCTGTTCGCCACCTACCGCTTCAAACCGATGGGCAAGTTCCGCACCACGCTGCAGGTCAACGTCTCCAATCTGCTCGACGCCAACGAAGTCGTCTACCTCGTGCGTTCGACGAACGGCACGCTCCGCTACGCGCAATGGCTCAACTCCCCGCGCAAGCTGGGCGTCACCACCACGGTGAGTTTCTGAGCGCCCGCACGCCGCCCGCCCCATGACCAACACTCGATCGCTGCGCTGGGCCATTGGCGGGCTGCTGTTTTTCTCCACCGCGATCAACTACCTCGATCGGCAGGTCCTCTCGATTCTCGCGACCACCATCCAGGCCGAGCTGAAGATCGACGATGTCGGCTACGCGAAAATTACCACCTACTTTCTCCTGAGCTACACGATCATGTATGCCGTGAGCGGGCGGCTGGTGGATTTTCTCGGCACGCGACTCAGCATGGTCCTCGCAGTCACCGGCTGGTCGATCGCGGGCATGTTGCATGGCCTGGCCAATTCGGTCGTCCAGTTGTCCGCCTGCCGGTTTCTACTCGGCTCGTTTGAGGCGGCCAACTACCCCGGCGGCGCCAAAGCGATCGCGGAATGGTTCCCGCTCAAAGAGCGCGCGCTGGGCATGGGCATTCTCGGCGCCGGCGGAACGATCGGGGCCGTCGTGGCCTTCCCGTTGGTCACCTACCTCGCGCTAAATCACAGCTGGCGCATGGCGTTCGTCGTCGTAGGCGCGCTCGGTTTTCTTTGGGTGCTGGCGTGGCTGGCCGTTTGTAAAACGACGACGTCCGCATCGGCCGCGGGGACCGCTCCAACCACCGGCACCACAGCCGCGGAAAAACCCTTCGGCCTCCGGGAACTGCTGTCGTATCGCCGGACCTGGGGCTGTATTTTGGTCCGCGTTTTTACCGACCCGATCATCTACTTCATCAGCTTCTGGGTTCCGAAATATCTAGCCGCGAATCACGGTTACACGCTGGCCGACATCGGCAAATACGCGTGGATGCCGTTTGCCGCGCTCTCCGTCGGCCAAATCGCCGGCGGCGCGTTTACCAGTTGGGCGGTGGGTCGCGGCGCGGATCTCGACCGGGTCCGCAAGCGCCTGATGCTGGGAGCCTCGCTGTTGGTGCTGGGTTCCGGGACGTTGGTGGCGACGACGGCGCATCCGCTGACGGCTCTCGCTGGCGTGGCCTTTCTGGCGCTGGGGCACGGGCTGTGGGGCAACATCGCCGTGCCGGCAGAAGTCTTCCCCTCGCATAGCGTCGCCTTTGTCACCGGTCTCGGCGGCACGCTCGGCGGAGTCGCCGGCATGATCTCCCAATTCGGCATCGCGTGGGCCGCCGGACATCAGGGCTACGCGTATATCTTTGCGGTCTTCAGTGTTTGTCCGCTGCTCGCATTTTTAGCGGTCAAACTTTTGGTCGGCCGCTTGGGAGAAATTTCCTCCCGCCTTTCCCCGGGAGCCCAGAGCCATGTCTAACAAATTGCGTATCGCCATCGCGGGTGCCGGCCAAATGGGTCTCGCCCACGCCGAAGCCTTCCGCGCCTGCGGCGCCGAAGTGATCGCTGTCGTTGACCAAGATCTGACGCGAGCCCGCCCACTCGCTTCCTCCTGCGGTGCCGCGGCATTTCGCACCGTCGATGAAGCGCTGCGCGAGGGCCCCGCTGCTCTCAGCATCTGCCTGCCGCACAGTCTGCATTTCGACGCCGCGATGGCCGCGGTGCAGCGCAGAGTCGCCCTTCTCATCGAGAAGCCGCATTGCACTTCGCTGGAAGAATCACGGGCGCTGCGCCAAGCCTGCGCGGAGCGCGGCGTGCCCGCCATGGCCGGATTCACCCACCGCTTCCTCGCCACCTCGCTGCAACTCAAGGCACTGATCGCCGCCGGCCGCCTCGGCCGAATCGATCTCGCGGTGGACCGCCTCGTCGCCAACTCCCTCGGCGACCACGCGCCGGCTTGGTATCGCGAACGCGCCCTCGCCGGCGGCGGCATCGCCATGATCGGCATGATCCACTCGATTGATCGCTTGCGGTGGTTGTTAGACGCCGAAATCACCCGCGTGTTTGCGCTCACACGGCCGCCCGTTTCTTCCGGTGCAGTCGAAAACACCGCGCTCGCGCTCCTCGAATTTTCCAACGGCGCGCAGGCCTCGCTCATCGCGCACCGCTCGCCCGTCACCGGACACCAACGCGCGCATCGCTACGAACTCTTCGGCGAACACCTCAACGCACATTGCTCGGTCGGCACCTTTGACCATCAAGAGCTGGAGTTCGTCGGACCGGGCGCACCGGAGCGCGCCGTCGTGCGGGACGACCGCCCGTTCGCCACCGAGATCCGGGAATTCACCTCTGCGCTGGCCGCCGGACGCTCCCCCGCACCGGGTCTGCTCGAGGCCGAGATCGCGCTCGGCGTCGTGCTCGCGATCTACGAGTCCGCGCAAACCCGCCAGCCGATCGACCTGCCAAAATTCCTCTCCGACACCGCCCCGCTCTCCCGCTCTTAACCGTCACCGCCATGCCCGACCAAATCTTCCTCTCCAAATACAGCCCGCTGAAAAACATCCTGTTTGCCGACGATTTCGACGAGGGCGTCAACGGCTGGTGCGAACTGATCGGCAACCACGACGGCGATCTCAACAAAGTCCGCAAGGTCATGGAGGACCTCCGCCCGCCGCAGCTCTCCAACGGCAACTTCTTCGACATCGGCAGCCACGGCTCTCTCTCCGGCACCTACTCGATGAAACTGGCGACGCGCGCCAAGGCTGGGCACATGGCCCAAGCCATCAAGCGCGCGACCTCCCGCGGCGACGGCCGTGTGCGCGTCGAGTGCTACTTTACCTACAAGTCCGAACAGATCTTCGGCGCCGCCACCAACTGGGACGGCAACGTCGATCCCTCGGAGACCAACTTCGGCGACTTCACGATCAGCAACGACATTTGCGAAGGCGACGACGGCTCGCGCTACCACTGCGCGTTGCGCTACCTGAACACCGACAAAGACGGCAAACTCGTGCAGCACTGGATGTATAAGACCTCCGTGCAGCCGAGCACCAAGATGGTCATGTCCGGCCTGGTGAAGCCCAACTACGACTACCACGTCGTGAACGAAAACGACTGGAAGCCGATTCCCGGCGGTCACCAGCCGCTCTGCTACAACGAGATTCCGACCAAGATCAACTGGCACTACCTGCGCTGGGATTTCGACACGCGACTGCGGCGTAACGTCGAACTGCAGGTGAACAACAACGTGATGTCTCTGCACGACATCCCCGTGCCGATCTACGAGCACCGCTACAAGGCGCTGAACCGCCTGATGAATTTCTGTCTCGATGTTCGCACGCACCGGCCGGTGCGAAATTTCCTCTTCATCGACTCGGTCGTGGCGTCCTTCGACCAGGCATGAGTTCGCTGCGCGCCATCAATTTGTTCCCGTGGGACGTCGCCGATGAAGGCGCGCAGGCCTGCATCGGCGCGATCGCCGACCTCGCCTGCAACACCGTCATCCTCAGCCCGAACTACCACCGCGCCCGGCTGTTCCGGCCGAGGACTCTCGGTTTCTACAACCGCCCCATCGATTGGTGCGACTTCCGGGCCGACACTTCGCTCTACGAGGAGCCCGGCCTCCTGCCGCCGATCAATCCCGACGCCCGCTGTGTCGATGGCTGCCACCACGCGGCTGAAGCGGCCCGCGCCCGCGGTCTCGACGTGATCATCTCGGTGATCGGGTGCCACAACACCACGATCGGCCTGAACCATCCCGAGCTCTGCATCGAGAATGCGTGCGGTGATCGCTACGCGTTCGCCCTGAGTCCAGCGCAGCCGCGGGTGCGCTCGTTCCTCGGCAGCCTCGTGCGCGACCTGTGCCGGCAATACCGTCCGGACGGCCTGCTGTTGGATAGTTTTTCCTATCTCGATGCCGTGCACCGCGAACACCACGAGTTGATGTTCGTCAGTCCCGGTGCCTTCGGAAAATACCTCCTGTCCCTCTGCTTTTGCCCTGCTTCTTGCGATCGCCTCCGGGACGCCGGCCTCGATCCCGTGGCATTACGCGCCCAAGTCGTGAAACTGGTCCGGCGCACCGTGACCGAAACTCCCGGTCCGCGTTCACCGGAGGCCGAGCGCGACGAACTCACCGCACTCCTGCTTGAGTTCCCCGAGTTCCTCGCCGCCGCCCGGGTGCGGTCCGAGATCGTGCACGAGTTGCTCGCGCATGTCGCAGGGATCGCCCGCGAAGAGGGTGTCCGACTGCACAGCCAAAGCGCGTTGTTGGCGCGGCCGACGTCGCGCGTCTGGACGGAAGGCGCCGGGCTGCGCACGCGTTCGGAGTCATGCGAAAAGATTTTCCTCCAGGCCCATTGGCCGTCGGCGCGCGAAGCGATTCACGATCTGAGTTGGGCGGCGACGATACTGCCGGCCGACCGTTTGGTGCTCGGGACGATGACCAGCGAGGACAACGTCGCGACCGAAGCCGACCTCGTGCAACGCGCCGTGGCCGCCAAGCGCATCGGTGCGGCGGGCGTCAGCTTCTACAATTACGGATTACTCTCCCCCGCGCGACTGGGCTGGATCCGCCGGGCCAACGAAGTCTTTTTATGATCAATCATTCCTACACGGCAGTGGTGGAGCGCAACGTGACGTTCGCGACCGAGTTGACGACCGAGCCCTACGAGGTGGCATGGGCCCGCGAAGCCCGTATCTTCGTGCGCGCAATGGACCTCGCCGGCGAGATTGAGGCGACAGCCGAGATTTCCCCGGACGGACTTTTCTGGATACCTGAAGGCAGCCCACCCGTGAAACTGGCCCAGCCCGGCCTGCTCTCGTTCTCCGTGCGCGAATTCGGCCACTGGTTGCGCATCGTGCTGAGGAACCGGAGCGCCGCGCCCTCCGCCCGCGTGATCGTCTACCTAGCCTTGAAGGAGTGATGCGCCGGCCCACACGTTTCCTCACCCTCTTGGTCTGTCTCGCGACCGGGGCCAGCTTCGCTGCGACCCTCAGCGCGGTCCCGTCAGCCAAGCCCAATCTGTTGGTGATTCTCGCCGACGACCTCGGCATCGAGTGCCTGTCGGCCTACGGAGGAAAATCCTACCGAACGCCGCACCTCGATCGTCTGGCCGCGTCGGGCATGAAGTTCACTCACTGCTTTTCCAATCCGTATTGCTCGCCGTCGCGCGGCACCTTGCTCACCGGGCGTTATCCTTTTCGCAACGGGCTGAAAGAGGTGCTCTTCGATGCAAAACGGCAGGCCAACACTTTTCTGCATCCCGATCAGCCGAGCTTTGCCCGGCAATTGAAACAGGCCGGCTATGCCACGGCCCTCGGCGGCAAATGGCATGTGGCGCTGGAGCATCGGCACAACACAATCCGGGATTTCGGCTTCGACCACTACGTGACGTGGCAAATCTTTCGCGACGACGACACCAAGACCGAGCGCTACTACGAACCCCACTACATCCAGGACGGCGAAAATATCTCGCACCGCATCAGGGACCGCTTCGGGCCGGATGTGAGCGTCGAGTTCCTGATCGACTTCATCAAGGCCAGCGCCGCCCGCCGACAGCCCTTCCTCGCCTACTACTCCAGCATTTTACCGCATTTTCCCTGGGTGCCCACGCCCGACAGCACGGAGCAACCCGCCGCAGTTAAAACGCGCAACGAGGTGGGCGACCCCAAGTTTTTCCCGGACATGGTGCGCTACCTCGACAAACAGATCGGTCAGCTCTTACGAACCCTGGATGAGACCGGCGTCGCCGAGAATACCATCGTCGTGTTCCTCGCCGACAACGGCACGGACCACCGCCTCAGCAGCCAATGGGGCGAGGGCCGGACCATCCAAGGCGGCAAGGGCACGATGACCGACCGCGGCACGCGCGTTCCGCTGCTGGTGCGGTGGCCGGGGCGAATCGCCCCGGGCTCCACCTGCGGCGACTTGGTCGATTTCTCGGACTTCCTCCCCACCCTCTGCGAATTGGCCGGAGCCCCGCTGCCGGCGGTAACATTGCACGGGCGGAGTTTCATGCCCCAACTGCTCGGTCGACCGGGCTCGCCACGCGAGTGGGTGCACGTGCAGGACAAGGAGGCCCGCTACCTCCGCAGCAAAGACTTCATTCTGACGAATCGAAACCAACTGCGCCCGGTCGTGGAAATTTGGGAGACCGAACCAAAACCCGCCACGATCACGGAAACGGAGCAAACGCGGGCCGCCCGGAAGACTTTGCAGGCAGCCTTCGACGCCCTCGGTAAATAATATGAACACGCCCCACTCCGCTCCGCCTGCACCCTCTGATTTTCGCGGCGCCACGCTGCGCTCCCTCGTGCTTTCCGTCGCCGCGCTCACACTGGCGCTGCTGCCCGCTGCGCGCGTCGCCGCCGTCACACGCATTCACGTCGCTCCGCAGGGGAACGACGCCCACGCCGGCACCACGGAACGTCCGCTGGCCACGCCGCAAGCCGCGCGCGACCAAGCGCGCCGCATCATCGCTCAAGGCCTTGCCGAACCAGTGGAGATCGTCTTCGCCACCGGCACCTATCGCATGGCGGCGCCGCTCGAACTCCGGCCCGAGGATTCGGGCACCGAAAAATCTCCGGTCACCTGGCGTGCAGCACCGGGCGCCACGGTCGTCTGGTCCGGAGGCCGGGCCATTCCACAAAAATGGAGCAAGGCCGCCGACGGTGTCTGGCAAGTCGACCTGACGGGAGTCGGGCCCGACGCATGGAATTTCCGCCAGCTCTTTGTCGCCGGGAAACGTGCCACCCGCGCCCGCTTTCCCAATGCCGATGCGCCCAATCCTTTTCTCTACGCGACCGGCGGCGATCTGGATCATGCGATGATTGATCCGGCGCTCGTGAAAGCAGCGTGGGGCCGCGCCCGTGACGCGCAGATCAACCTCGTGCCCCAATGGCGCTTCTTCAACCAGTGGAACACCGTCACCAAGGTGGACTCCGCGACCGGCCGCATCGATTTCGCCGACAGCGAGCGCCACGCGAAGGTCATCCCGGGAAACTGGTTCTGGATCGAGGGCGTGCGCGAGGAACTCGACCAACCCGGCGAGTGGTTCTTCGACCGCGAAGCCCGCCGTCTCCACTATCTCCCGACGCCCGGCACCGATCCCAACACGTTGGACATCGTCGCCCCGGCGCTGCACCGACTCGTCAACGTCCAGGGCGACGTCAACGCCGGCACCCACGTCCGCCACGTGCACTTCGACGGCATCGAATTTGGCCACACCGATTTCACGCTCGGTCACATCGAAGCACGCGTGCACACCGACACGGCCGTCATGTTTGAGAACACCCTCGATTGCTCCGTCCGCAACTGCCGCTTCGAGAATATCGGCGGCTACGCGCTGTGGCTGCACCTCGACAGCCGCCGCAACAAATTTGATCGCAATACCGTCCGCCACTCCGGCGGCGGCGGCGTGCTGCTGACCGGTGCGCGGCTCTCCTACATGGACGACACGAAGATTTACACACCCGGCGAGGCGGCGGCGAAGGTCGCCCCCATCCTCAACGAAATCACCCGCAACACCGTCGAGCACTGCGGGAAAATTCGCTACTACGGCGGCGGCGTGCACCTCGACTCGCGTCCCTCCGCCATGTCGATGGAGCCGGGAAATCTGATCGCCCACAACTACTTCAACGACCTCTCGCGCAACGGCGTCTTCGCCTTCCGCAACCAGGGCGGCAGCGTCGTCGAATATAACCACATCCACAACGCCATGCAGACGACCATCGACGGCGCCTGCATCCACTTCGCCACGATGAACCACCTCAACGCGCCGAATTTCATCCTCAACAACTGGCTCTACGACGCCTGGGGCTATGAGCAGAAGCCCGACGGCAAACCCATCCGCAAACTCGGCAACGGCATCTTCCTCGATTGGGACACCAGCAACACCACCGTCCGCGACAACTGGATCTACAACTCCGTCGGCGGTGCCATCAAACCGATCTGGGAAAACCAAAACCTCGTCATCGAAAACAACCGCGAGTCCGACACTCGCATCGTGCCGCCGTTCGTCGATGAACTCGGCCCCAAAGGCAAAGCCACCCACGGCATCGACCTCGCGACAAATCGCCTCACCGGCAGCGTCGTTCACTACACGGATACCAACCACGTCACCACCACCGGCACATGGCTTCCGCAGACCGTCACCGGCATGTGGGGCCTTTTTCGTTTCAATTTTCTGGTCGGCACCGCCACCGCGAAATCGGAAGCCACCTACACGCTGCCCATCCCGCAGGATGGCACCTACCAAGTCTCGCTGCTCTACAAGACCGCTCAGGATTGCGCCTCGAACGTGCCGGTCAGCATCGCGCACGCCGACGGCGTCGCGAAACACGTTTGGAACATGCGCAAGGGCTCGAAGCACGGCTTCTCGGTCCCCGTGGGTTCCTACCGTTTCAAAGCCGGCACGCGCCACACCGTCACGCTCTCGACCGCCGGCACCGACGGCAACGTGATCGCCGATGCGGTCGCCTTCGTGAAGGTGGCCGACTGAGCGACGCCGCGGAAGAATTATGAATACCCCCATGCGCGCCGCCGTGTTGGAGTCCGCCCGCACGATCAAGGTGCAGGCCCGGCCCGTTCCCGAACTCAAGCCCGGCATGGTCTTGCTGCGCGTGCGTCGCGCCGGCATCTGCGGCTCCGACCTGCACTACTTCGAGCACGGGTGCTGCGGCGCGTTTGTGCCGACACGTTCCTTCGTGCTCGGTCACGAATTCGCCGCGGAAGTCGCCGCCCTCGGCGACGGCGTGAGAAACGTGACGGTCGGTGCGCGCGTCACCGCCAACCCCGCCCGCGCCTGCGGCGTCTGCGACTACTGCAAGAGCGGGCGCGGCAATCTTTGCCGCTCCACCATCATGCTCGGCAGCGCCAGCACCACGCCGCCGACCGACGGTGCCTTCGCAGAATTCGTCACCGTGCGCGCCGACCAGTGTCACATTTTGCCCACGGCCATCGATGATGCGACCGCCGCCATGCTGGAACCGTTTGCGGTGGCGCTCCACGCTGTGAAGCGCGCCGGGACGGTCTCGGGAAAACGCGTCTTGGTCACCGGTGGCGGCCCGATCGGATTGCTCGTGGCCATGACTGCTCGGATGTTTGGCGCGGCGCCGGTCGCGTTGAGCGATATTTTGGAATCACGTCGCGAAACCGCGCTAAAACTCGGAGCGGACGTCGGCCTAAATCCCACAGACCCCCAATTGTCCGAAGTCGTCCGCGAGCTGGTCGGCGAAGGTTTCGACGTCGTGTTCGAAGCTTCCGGTGCGAGAGCCGCGCTGCGCCAGGCCTTCGATCTCGTGCGCCCCGGCGGAACGATCGTGCAGATCGGCACGCTCGGCACCGAGGAAATCCCGCTGCCTGCCAACCAACTGATGGTCCGCGAAATCAACTTCATCGGTTCGATGCGCTACGGAAACGTCTTCGGTGAAGCGATCCGTCTTGTCGCCGAAGGCCGGATCGCCCTGCGCGGACTCATCAGCGGAGTCTTGCCGCTGGCCGAAGCACCGGAAGCCATGCGCTTGGCCTCCGAAAAGAACACCGCCCTCAAAGTGCAGTTGGAGATCGGGTAACCCCAACAACGTCCGCCACGCGCATGCCTCTGGCCATCGCAGGACGATCCAATACCGAGAAAAACCTATGATACCACGCGGACTACTTTCCGTTGCCTGGCTCCTGCTCGCGTTATCTGCGTCGTCCCACACGACTGCCGCGGCGCCAGAGCGGCGCCCCAACATCGTCCTCATCATGGCCGACGACCTCGGCTACGGTTCCCTCGGCTGCTACGGCGGCGAATCAGCCGCCACGCCGCACCTCGACCGATTGGCCGCCGGCGGCCTGCGTCTGACTGATTTTCACAGCAGCGGCCCCGTGTGCTCGCCCACCCGCGCAGCGTTACTCACCGGCCGTTACCCGCAACGCTGCACGTGGGTCGCCGACGAAGAACTCTCCCCTGTGTTTCGACAACAGCGGCGCGAAAATCCCTCGCAGCGCTGGGCCTGGGGCATCTCGCCACGCGAAGTGACGATCGCCTCCGTGCTGTGCGGCGCCGGTTACCGCACCGCTCTCGTCGGCAAATGGCACCTCGGCTACGACTACGCGTTTCACCCAATGAACTACGGCTTCGACGAGTTCCGCGGTTTCATGGGCGGCAACGTCGACTATCACACACATGTCGCCGGTTACGGCTTGAAGCAGCTCGACTGGTGGAATGGACGCAGAATCGAAAACGAACCCGGCTACACGACCGACCTGCTGACGCGTTACGCGACCAAATTCATCGAACGGCACCGGGACCGCCCGTTCTTCCTCTACCTCGCCCACGCCGCACCGCACGATCCCTGGCAAGGCCGCGACCCGGCCCGCAAGAAATCGCCGGCGGAGACCTACCGGGAAATGCTGGTGGCGCTCGATGCATCGGTCGGCGCGGTCGCCGCCGCGCTGCGCACACACGGACTCGAGAAAAACACGCTGCTAATCTTCTGCTCCGACAACGGCGCCCAGGCTCCGCGTGGCGTGCCGGCCAACGCTCCGCTCAAAGGCCGCAAGGGCGAACTCTCCGAGGGCGGCCACCGCGTGCCGTTCATCGCCTCGTGGCCCGGCGTCATCGCCCCCGGCACGACGAGTGACGCCACGCTCATGACGATGGACTTCTTCCCAACGTTTGCCCGACTCGGCGCCGCCACGATTCCGTCCGACCACGCCATTGACGGCTCGGATATGCTGCCGGCGCTGCGCGGAGACGTGCGATCCCTGGACCGCAATCTGCACTGGCGTTTCGGCGACGCGTGGGCGGTGCGGCGAGGACCGTGGAAATTACTCGGGCAAGGCGCGACGCCGCGCACGCTCGTAAATCTCGCCGACGATCTGACCGAGAAAACCAATCGCCTCGAAGCGGAGCCCAAACTCGTGCAGGAACTCTTGCAACTCCACCGCCATTGGTCGGAGTCAGCCGGAGAACGATGAAACTGCCCCCCCTCGTCCGCTGCCTTGCGGCATTCCCGCTCGCTACGTTTTTCGCCTCCGCCCAAGACGCCGGCCTGCCGCCCGGCGCCCCGCTCCTCCCGGAATCCGCGCTGCCCGACTACGAAAAGGAGATCGACCACGCCGGCCTCATCCGCGGTTGGAACAAAGCCTCCCTCACCCGCGGCGAAAAAATCTACCAAGCCGTCTGCCACGTCTGTCACGGCGATCTCAACCTCCCCGGCTCCATCCCCAACGCCCTGCGTTTCGCCGAGGGCAAATTCTCCCACGGCGCCGACCCGCACACGCTCTACCAGACGCTCACACGCGGCTGGCGCCTCATGGCGCCGCAGGTGCAACTCGTCCCGCGCGAGAAATACGACGTCATCCATTACCTGCGGGAAACTTATTTGCTCGGAAAAAATCCGTCGCAATTCGTCGCCGTCACTGACGCCTATCTCGCCACCTTACCCAAAGGCAACTCGACCGGCCCCGCTCCCGTGAAGCGCGAACCGTGGCGCGACATGGACTACGGCCCGTCTCTCATCGGCACCTTCGAACTCGCCGACGCCACCCGCCGCGCCGCCGCCGCGAAACTACGCGGCAACGCCCTCGACACCATCGCCCCCGGTTCGAACCTCGCCTACAAAGGCATCGCCGTCCGTCTCGACCCCGGCGCCGGCGGCATCGCCGACGGCCGCGCGTGGACCGTCTTCGAACACGACACGCTCCGCCTCGCCGGCGCCTGGACCGGCCAGGGTTTCATCGACTGGGAGGGCATCAACTTCAACACCCGCCACGTCGTCCATCCGCGCACCATTGGCGACCTCCAGATCGAAACCGCCGACGGCCCCGGCTGGGCCAATCCCGCCACCGGCACCTTCGACGATCCGCGCTTCGTCGGCCCCGACGGCCGCCGCTACGGCCCGCTCCCGCGCACGTGGCAACACTACCATGGCCTCTACCGCTCCGGCGAACGCACCGTGATCGCCTACACCGTGGGGGACGCCGCGATTCTCGAAAGCCACGACCTCGAAACGCTCGCGACTCAACCCGTCTTCGTCCGCACACTCAACATCGGGCGCGCCTCGCGCGACCTCCTCGTCCGCGTCGCCAACGCCGGCACCGCCGTCGCGTTTTCCGGCTCCCCCGCCGTCACCACTGTCACCGACACCGCCTTCGTCACCCTGCGTATTCCCGCTTCGGCGACGCCGCTGCGCCTCGCCGTGCGCCTCGCGAAAGCCGACACCGATCGCGCCGCGCTCACCGCGTTCGCCGCCGCAGCCGCCGCCCCGCGCGATCTCGCGCCCTTCACCCGCGGCAGCCCCGCCCGCTGGCCCGACGTGATCGAAACACCCATCGTGCGCAGCGACACCAAGGGCGCGTTTGCCTGGGAGCGGTTCACGCTGCCGCAGAGCAATCCGTGGCGCGCCCGCCTGCGCCCGAGCGGCCTCGATTTCACTCCCGACGGCCAGGCCGCGCTCGTGTGCACGTGGGACGGCGACGTCTGGCGCGTCACCGGCCTCTCCGAAAACGCCACCGCCGTTTCGTGGCGACGCATCGCCTCCGGCCTCTTTCAACCGCTCGGCCTCAAGGTGCGCGGCTCCGAAATTTTCGTCACGTGCCGCGATCAGCTCGTCGCCCTGCGCGACCTCAACGGCGACGGCGAGACCGACTTCTACGAAAGCATCAACAGCGACCACCAGGTCACCGATCACTTCCACGAGTTCGCGATGGGCCTGCAGACCGACGCCGCGGGAAATTTCTACTACGCGAAGAGCGCCCGCCACGCCCGCACGCCCCTCGTGCCGCAGCACGGCACGCTCCTGAAAGTCTCCGCCGACGGCACCAAAACCGAAATCCTCGCGAACGGTTTCCGCGCTGCGAACGGCGTGTGCCTCAACCCCGACGGCTCCTTCTTCGTCACCGACCAAGAGGGCCATTGGATGCCGATGAACCGCGTCAACCGCGTCACCCCGGGAAAATTCTTCGGCAACATGTGGAGCTACGGCGCGCCCGCCGACACCGCCGATTCCGCCATGGCTCCGCCGCTCCTTTGGGTCGACAAAGCCATCGACCGCTCCCCCGCCGAACTCCTCTGGATCAACAGTGCCAAGTGGGGCGCCCTCGACGGCGCGCTCCTTAATCTCTCCTACGGCCAGGGCCGTCTCGAAATCGTATTCGCCGACGGCACCGGCGACTCCGCGCAAGGCGCGCTCTGCCGCCTGCCGATTCCCGATTTCCCGACCGGCATCATGCGCGGCCGCGTCCATCCCACCGACGGCCAGCTCTACCTCTGCGGTCTCTCCGCGTGGGCCACGTCGCAAACCGAACAGGAGGGCGGTTTCTACCGCCTGCGCCCGACGGGCCAACCCGCCACGCTCCCCACTGCGTGGCACATTCTCGCTGACGGCATCGAGCTCACCTTCAGCGAACCGCTCTCCGCCGCCACCGCGTCCGATATCTCCCGATACGTCGTAAAAGTCTGGGAACTGAAACGCTCCGCTAACTACGGCAGTCCGCGCGTCAACGAGCACGCGCTCCCCGTCACGCGCGCCGCCGTCCTCGCAGATCCGCGCCGACTCCGCCTCACCATTCCTTCCCTCGCACCCGCCACGGTCATCGAACTCACCTGCCGTCTGCCAAACACCACCGGCACCGATGTCACCCGAGTCATCACCGGCACCATTCACCGCGTGCCCGCAGCCGCGCTCCCCGCCACGCCGCCCTAGCCTACAAAATCGTTCGCCCCTCCCCGGTTTCCTACCCCACCCCATGAAACGCTCCTACCCCCTCGCGCTCGCCGTCGTCCTGCTCGCCGCATCATCGGCCACCCGAGTTTTCGGCCAGGCCGCCTCGCCACCGCTTGCACCCGTCGCGAACCCGTTGACCAAAACAGATCCCATCGTGCTCTCACCCTTCGAGGTCGGCTCCGAAACCGAACGCGGCTACCAATCCACCGCCATCCTCCAAGGCGGCCGCGGCAAGATCGACCTCGCCGATGTCGCGGGCCAGGTGCAGGTCTTCACCAAGGAGTTTCTCGAAGACATCGGCGCCACGACCACCGACGAAGCCTTCCTCTTCTCCGCGACGACGCAGACCTACTTCGACAACGTCAACGGCAACGGCGACTCGCGCCCCGGCTCGCGCAACACCGCCGACGATTCCGGCAATTCCCGCGGCCTCGGCAACGTAGACAAGACCCGGAATTATTTCCGCACCACGATCGATTCCGATTCCTACAACACCGAACGCTTCAGCCTTGTGAGCGGTGCGAACGCCGTGCAGTTCGGCCTCGGCGGTTCCGCCGGCACTTCGGAAAGCACGTCCGCCCGCGCCAATCTCACGCGCAACCGCCAGAAGCTCACCCTCCGCGCCGACAGCTACGGCTCCGAGCGGACCGCCCTCGACATCAGCCAGGTGCTCATCCCGCGGAAACTCGCGCTCCGGCTCGCCACCCTCCGCGAGAACAAGGAGTTCTTCATCCAGCCCGGCTACGAGGAAAACCGCCGCGCCTTCGTCGCCGTCACGTATCAACCGTTCAAGAACACGACCGTCCGCATCGAAGGGGAATACGTCCACCGCCGCGACGCCCGTCCGACCACGACAATGGCCCGCGACAACGGCTACCTCCACTGGCTCGCCTCACAACGCGCGGGAAATCCGCAGACCTATCTCAACCGCGCCTCTACCGCCGCGACCGCCGGACGGCCCCCCGCGCCAACCTTCATCCTCGGCGACGGCACGACCCGTCCCTACGCCTTCAGCACAAAGTCGCAGCTCTTCGTTTTCCCACAGAACGGCCATCCGTCGTTCGTGAATTTCCAGGACGTCCGCAACACCGTCTTCGTCAACATCGCCGACGGCGCCGCCACGTCCGCCAACACCCAGACGCTCCTCGACCCCGGCCTCCCGTGGGATACCAACACCGCCGGCTGGTCGCGCTACAATTTCCGGCGTAGCCGCAACGTCACTGCCACGCTCGAGCAGCGCATCGCCCGCGCGACCTTCGTCGAACTCGGCTACTCGTTCGAATCCTACCGCAATCAAACCACGCAGCTCTTCGCCAACAACGCCTACGACGTCCTCGTCGACATCAACCGTTTCTTGCCGGACGGCGTCACCCCGAACCCACTCTACGGCCGCGCCTACCTCGAGTCCAATCGCTCCACCGGTCAGGGCAACTGGGCCGACTTCGCCGTTCACCAGGCGCGCGCGGTCGTCACTCACGAACAGAACTTCACGAAGAATTCCGGCTGGACCCGCCACCTCGGGCTGCACCGCCTCGGCGTTTTCGCGAGCTACGAAGACTCCGTCACCTACACGCTCGCCCAACTCCGCAATCTCATCATCGGCAAACCGAGTTTCCTCTCCGTCGCCGCCCAAAACAACCCCCTCAGCATCGAGCGGGAGCTCAACATGCGCCAGTATCTCCCGGCCTTTGGCAGCACTGCCGACCCGCGCGCCTACGGTCTCGCGGCCCCCACAGCCTACGGCGATCTGATGGAAACGCTCTGGTTCACCACGGCGACCGGCGAGCGTTTCGGCGTCACGTCGTTTGAGAATCCCGTCGGCGGAGTGGGCACCGCCCCGTCCGCCAATCACCTCCAACGCGGCTCACTCGCGGGCAGCACCTCGAGCGTGTTCTTCAAAAACCACCTCGTGGCGAATATCGGCGTCCGCTACGACCGCGTGCGCAATTCCAACTTCGGCTCCTTCCAGCCCATCCTCACCGAAGGCCCGGTCACGCCGCAAAACCCCCTCGGCACCGGCTACCGCGCCTACGCCGATTTTCGCGAGAAGGAGCCTGCTTCCGTCTGGACGCGCTACCGTTCGGCCACGCGCTGGAACTACGGCTTTATCGTCCGCCCGCCCCGGCTCGGCCGCTGGGTCTCCTTCGGCTACGACTATTCGCGCAACGCTTCACTCAACGAGGTCGCCGTCGTCCGCGATGTAAACGGCACCGTGGTCGAGCCCAACTACGGCGAGTCCCACGAATATTCCGTGCGCCTCCGGCTTTTCGCCGACCGCCTCAACGTGAAGTTGAATTTTTTCAATTCGCTCAACCGCAACACCACGCTCGCCGACTCGGGCCTCCGCCAAAATCTGATAAATTTCGAGCAGCAGCTCTACCTCAACGACCCGACCTACCCGATCAACCCGCTCTTCAAGCCCGCGCTCAATCCGCTCGTCGGCGACTTCCGCCTCCCCGGCGACCGTCGCAGCCAGGGCGTCGAGTATGAACTCACGTTCAACCCCACCCGCAACTGGCGCATCTTCTGGAACGCGGGCCGCACCGAAACCGAAATCGACGACCTCTCCACCCAGCCGTGGTATGACTATCTCAACACCAAGCTTGCCGTCTGGCGCGCCTACCAGGGCGGCTGGTCGACCGCCGCTTACGACGCCACCCGCACCGTCGAGTCCGCCCACACCCAGCTCATCCAGGGGCCGCTCGACGACATCGCCGCCAGCCTCGGCAACCCCGGTGGCAATTCGCAGACGTGGCGTTCCAACGCCGTCATCACGCGCAGCTTCACCGAGGGTCGCCTCAAGGGCGCGTCCACGTCCTTGAATTTCCGTTACCGCGGACCCAGCGCCATTGGTTTCCCCAACAAGATCGACGCCAAGGGCCGCACCCGCACCGATCGAGACAATCCCTACTATTCGGAGAGCTACGTGCTCACCGGCCTGATGGCCAACTACCGCTTCCGCGGCTTCGGCAATTCATTCTGCCGCGTGCAGCTCAACGCCAATAACATCTTTAACACGAACCGCGTCTTCGTCACCCGCACCTTCACGAACGGCACGCCACGCAACTACGGCCGCCAAGCCGGCCGCGAATTCCTCCTGTCGCTCGAAATCGAACGTTAACCCCTCCGCGGCTTCGCGCAGGGGTCTTCCACCTGACCGAGGTGCCGTGACACCTCGGAGTGCGGTTGCAAATCGACCCAAAGATGGAGCCGATCAGACGAGGTCGAAGCGGTCTGCGTTCATCACCTTGTTCCACGCCGCCACGAAATCGCGGACGAACTTCGCCGACGCGTCGCTCTCCGCGTAGACTTCCGCGAGGGCGCGCAGTTGCGAGTTCGAGCCGAACACGAGGTCGACGCGCGTGGCCGTCCACTTGATATCGCCCGTGGCACGGTCACGCACTTCGAAGACTTGTTCGGAGGGCCCCGTCGCTTTCATCACGTTCGCCATATCGAGCAGGTTGACGAAATAGTCCGTCGTGAGCGTCTCGGGCCGGCTCGTGAAAACACCTTGCGGCGATTTTCCATGGTTCGCGTTGAGCACGCGCAGGCCGCCGATCAGCACGGTCATCTCCGGCGCGGTGAGGCCGAGCAACTGGGCTTTGTCCACGAGGAGCTGCTCCGCCGGCAGCGTGTAGAGCGTTTTTTGGTAGTTGCGGAAACCGTCGGCGATCGGTTCGAGCACGGCGAACGACTCGGCGTCGGTCTGCGCCTGCGTGGCATCGACGCGGCCGGGCGCGAACGGCACGACCACGTCTTGGCCCGCTTTTTTGGCGGCTTGCTCAATCGCGGCGGCCCCACCGAGGACGATCAAATCCGCGAGGGAAACTTCTTTGCCGCCAGTCGCGGAGGCGTTGAACGCCGCCTGCACGCCTTCGAGCGCCTTGAGCACTTTCGCGAGCTTCGCGGGTTGGTTGACGGCCCAATCCTTCTGCGGCGCGAGACGGAGGCGCGCGCCGTTGGCACCGCCGCGTTTGTCGGAACCGCGGAAGGTCGAGGCCGAGGCCCACGCCGTCGAAACGAGTTCCGAGATCGCGAGGCCGGATGCGAGAATCTTCGCCTTGAGCGCAGCGATGTCGGCGTCGTCGATGAGCGCGTGCGTGCGCGCCGGGAGCGGGTCTTGCCAGAGCAGCTCTTCGGCGGGGACTTCCGCGCCGAGGTAGCGCACCTTCGGACCCATGTCGCGATGCGTGAGCTTGAACCACGCGCGGGCAAACGCATCGGCAAATTGGTCCGGGTTCGCGAGGAAGCGGCGCGAGATTGCCTCGTAGGCGGGATCGAAGCGCAGCGAGAGGTCCGTCGTCAGCATCGTCGGGCGCTGTTTCTTCGCCGCGTCAAACGCGTGCGGCACGGTCGCGCTCGCATCTTTGGCGACCCACTGATGCGCGCCGGCGGGGCTCTTCTCGAGCACCCACTCGTGGCCGAGAAGATTCTCGAAGTATTCGTTGCTCCACTTGGTCGGCGTCGAGGTCCACGTCACCTCGAGGCCGCTGCCGATGGCGTCGGCCCCTTTGCCGCTGCCAAACGTGCTGGACCAGCCGAGGCCCTGCTCGGCGAGTCCGGCCGCTTCGGGCTCACGCCCCACGTGCGTCGCCGGGCCCGCTCCGTGCGTCTTGCCGAACGTGTGTCCACCGGCGATGAGCGCGACGGTTTCTTCGTCGTTCATGGCCATGCGCGCGAAGGTGTCGCGGATGTCCTTGGCGGCGGCGACGGGGTCGGGGTGGCCGTTGGGACCCTCGGGATTGACGTAGATGAGTCCCATCTGCACGGCGGCCAGCGGGTTCTCGAGCTCGCGTTCACCGGCGTAGCGCTTGTCGCCGAGCCACGTGTCCTCGGCGCCCCAATACACGTCCTCCTCGGGTTCCCACACATCGGCGCGACCGCCACCGAAGCCAAAGGTCTTGAAGCCCATGGATTCGAGCGCGCAATTGCCGGCGAGAATCATCAGATCGGCCCAGGAAATCTTTTTGCCGTATTTCTGTTTGATCGGCCACAGGAGGCGGCGGGCTTTGTCGAGGTTCACGTTGTCCGGCCAGCTGTTGAGCGGGGCAAAACGTTGTTGTCCCGCGCCCGCACCGCCGCGGCCGTCGCCCGTGCGGTAGGTGCCCGCACTGTGCCACGCCATGCGGATGAAGAACGGACCGTAGTGGCCAAAATCGGCCGGCCACCACTCCTGCGAATCCGTCATCAGCGCGTAGAGATCCTTCTTGATCGCCGTGAGATCGAGCTGCTTGAACTCGGCTGCGTAGTCGAAGTCCGCGCCCATCGGATCGGAGAGCGCGGAATTCTGGTGGAGCATTTTCAGATTGAGCTGATTGGGCCACCACTCGCGGTTGGAGCGCCCGCCGTTGCTGGCCGGCGTGGGTTTCGGCGTCGTGCCGTGAAGATGGGGAAAGGGGCATTTGCCGCCGGTGCTGCCAGTTGGGTTTTCCATAAGATTGAGAATTGCAGATGTGGTTTGGAGAAATTTTGGCGACCGCACGGGGCCGTTGCGGTCTCGGATTGCGGAAATTTGTTTCAGCGCCGCCAACCCGCGTTGGCGGCGGCGACGGTTTGGAAGTAGGCGGCGGTGAGCAACTCGACAGAGGGCGCGGGCGGCGCCGAAAGGTGGGCCGCCATGTCGCGATGGGAGGCGCGGCGTTCGACCAGCGCATATTCGGCCCACTGCCGGGCCAGCGCGTGGCCCTCGGCAGGTGTCGCGGTGTGGAGGGATTCGGGGATTTTGTTCATCGGGATCGACGGAGAATATCAGCTCGCACCATAAGTGGGAAATATCAACAAACGCTGGCAGTTATAGGCACTGACTATGGAGCTACATCAACTGCGCTACTTTCTCGCCGTCGCCCGCACCAAGCATTTCAGCCGCGCGGCGGAGCAATGCCACGTGTCCCAGCCCTCGCTGAGCCAGCAAATCATGAAACTCGAGCGCGAGCTGGGCGAAAAACTCTTCGAGCGCACCAAACGCGAGGTCGCCCTCACTCCGGCCGGCGATCTGCTGCGCGTGCATGCGGACCGGGTGTTGCACGAGGTCGAGCTCGCCGCCGACGGCGTGCGGGAGTTGCGCGGCTTGGTGCGGGGCCGGGTGACGCTCGGCGTGCTGCCGACGGTGGCGCCGTATTTTCTGCCGCAGCGGCTGCGGGCGTTTACCGCCCGGTTTCCCGCGGTGGAGGTCGTGGTGCACGAAGACACCACGGACCAACTCGCGGCCGCGGTGCTCGCCAAGGAAATCGATCTAGCGCTTGTCAGCCTGCCGGTCGAGCGGACGGGTTTGGTGGCGGAAGAGTTTTTCGACGAGAAGCTGCTCGTGGCGCTGCCGGTGAAACACCCGCTGGCGAAGAAACGGCGGCTGACGCTCGATGATCTGGAGAGCGAAGCCTTCATCGTGATGAAAGAGGGCCACTGCCTCTCCGGGCAGGCGCTGCAGTTCTGCCGCATCAACGGCTTCGCTCCGCGCGTGAGTTTTCGCAGCGCCCAGATCGAGACGATCCTGGCCTTTGTCGCCCGCGGCTGGGGCGTCTCGGTCGTGCCCGCGATGGCCTGTGCCCGTCCAATGCCCGGCGTGCGTTACCGTGCGTGTCCCGGCATGACGCGGTCCATCGGGATTATTCACCGCGAGGCGCGCGCCCTCAGCCACGCCGCCCGGGCCCTCGCGGATTTCTTCCGCGAAGGCACCGGTTACGCCGCCGGGAAAAAGTAGCTGTCGTCAGTCCGCCGCGCGGCCTTACAGCCACTTCACCTTCCGCATGTCGCCGCCTTCCATAAACGCGAGGTGCATGCGGAACGCATTTTGCAGCGTCTGCGGCACGTGGCCGTTGGCGGAAATATCGAGGTAGGCGCGGAGCACATCCCGGTATTCCGGATGCACGCAATTCTCGATCATCAGCTGCGCGCGGTCGTGCGGTGACTTGCCGCGCAGATCGGCGATGCCGTGTTCCGTCACCACGATTTGCACCGAGTGTTCGCTGTGATCGAGGTGGGTCACGAGCGGCACGATGGTGCTGATCGCACCGCGCTTGGCCATCGAGGGACACGTGTAGATGGAGATGTGGGCGTTGCGCGTGAAGTCGCCCGAGCCGCCGATGCCGTTCATGAGATCGCGGCCCATCACGTGCGTGCTGTTCACGTTGCCGAAGAGATCGATCTCGATCGCGGTGTTGATCGTGATGAGGCCGAGCCGCCGGATGAGTTCCGGGCTGTTACTGATCTCCTGCGGACGCAGCACCATGCGCGGCCGGTAATACTCGAGGTTTTCATACACGCTCTTGAGCTGCGCCTGGCTCACCGTGAGCGAGCAGCCGCTGGCAAATTCGCATTTGCCGGTGCGCAGGAGGTCGATGACCGAGTCCTGGATCACCTCGGTATACATCGTAAACGGCGGAATGCCGGGGTTGGCGCCGAGCGCTCCGATCACGGCGTTGGCGATATTGCCCACGCCGGATTGCAGCGGGAGAAACCCCTTCGGCAGGCGGCCGATCTTGATTTCATCGGCGAGAAACTGGGCGACGTTTTGCCCGATCTGCGTCGTCACCGGGTCTGTTGGCGTAAACTCGCCCGTCTCGTCCGGCGTGTTGGTCAGCACCACGCCCGCGATCTTGTTCGGGTTAACTTTGATGAAGCTCGACCCGATGCGGTCCGTCGGCGCGTAGAGCGGAATCTCGCGGCGGCGCGGCGGGTCAGCCGGCTCGTAAAGATCGTGGAAGCCCATCAGGTCGCCCGGATGGTGCGCGTTGAGCTCGATCAGAATTTTATCCGCGACGCGCACAAACGTATTGGCCGCGCCCACCGCCGTCGTGAGCACGATTTCGCCGTTGGGAGACACGTGGCTCGCCTCGATGATCGCCCAGTTCACTTTGCCGAGCACGCCGCTGCGCACCGTCGGCTGCACGGCCGAGAGGTGAAGATCGAAAAACCGCGTTTTCCCATCGTTGATGGATTTGCGGAGCGTCGGATCGGATTGGTAAGGCGTGCGCCACTCGATGGCCTCGGCGGCCGCGAGCGCACCGTCGAGGGACTTGCCCGTCGAGGCGCCGGTGATCACCCCGAGCTTAAACGGCCGGCCCGCCGCGTGTTCCGCCTTCGCGCGCGCCGCGATGGCCAGCGGAATGACCTTGCAGGCGCCGGCGGCGGTGAAACCACCGAAACCGATGGTCTCCTTGTCGTTGACGAGGGCGGCGGCCTCCTCGGGTGTGAGCGTGGGAAACGGGAATTTCATGAAGTGAGTAAGCGCTCGATGATCCGAGCCCATTGAGTGTGCCAGAGGAAATCAAAGCCGGCTGCGCGAGCCTTGCCAGAGGTGACGCGGTTCTTGCCAACCTCCGGCCGGCCCCCCGC
Organism: Opitutus sp. GAS368; assembly: GCA_943372705.1. Taxonomy (GTDB): domain Bacteria; phylum Verrucomicrobiota; class Verrucomicrobiia; order Opitutales; family Opitutaceae; genus GAS368. Next base: position 27,899 of record CALRZR010000012.1, read on the forward strand.
GAGGCAAACGAGTCCGCGATTTTGCTTTCTCCGCGTCGGCCTACCACGTTCTCTCTGCGCCCATGCCATTGCGGAACCTCCCCGCCCTTGCCGCCCTTACCCTCGCGGCCCCCCTCACCGCCGCGCCCGTCGACTACGTGCGCGACGTGAAACCCATCCTCGCGCAGCACTGCTACCGCTGCCATGGCGCTTCGCAGCAAAAGGGAGGCATGCGCGCCGATACCGCGGCGTTTCTCCGCACCGGCGGCGACACCGGGCCCGCCTTCGTCGCGGGCAAATCCGCCGAGAGCATCGTCATCCAAAGCGTCCTCGGCACCCACGACGACATCTCGCGGATGCCCTACAAAAAGCCGCCGCTCTCCGACGCGCAGATCGAGAAGCTCCGCACGTGGATCGACGAGGGCGCCGTCGCCCCCGCCAACGAAGAACCCGAGAAAAACCTCCACTGGGCCTTCGTCACCCCAAAGCGCCCCGCGATCCCCCCAACCGAGAATCCGCAATCGAAAATCATAAATCCGCTGGACGCCTTCATCCGCGCGCGTCTCGCCGCCGAGCCGGAAAAGATCGCGCCGTCCCCCGAAGCCGACCGCGTCACCCTCCTCCGCCGCGTCAGCCTCGATCTCATCGGCCTCCCGCCCGCGCCCGCCGAAGTCGCCGCATTTCTCGCCGACAAATCCCCCGACGCCTACGAGCGCGTCGTCGCCCGCCTCCTCGCCTCGCCCCACCATGGCGAACGCTGGGCGCGCCCATGGCTCGACGTAGCCCGCTACGCCGATTCCAACGGCTACTCGATCGACGCCCCGCGCCAAATTTGGAAATACCGCGACTGGGTCGTAGCCGCCCTCAACCGCGACCTCCCCTACGACCAGTTCGTCATCGAACAACTCGGCGGCGACCTCCTGCCCGGCGCCACCGTCGACCAAAAGGTGGCCACCGGTTTCAACCGCAACACCCAGATCAATCAGGAGGGCGGCATCGACCCCGAGCAGTTCCGCGTCGAGGCCGTTATGGACCGCGTCAACACCTTCGGCACCGCTTTCCTCGGCCTCACCGTCGGCTGCGCCCAGTGTCACGACCACAAATTCGATCCCGTCACACAGCGCGAATACTACCAACTCTACTCCATCTTCAACAACTCCGCCGACGACGGCCACGGCAAGAACACGCCCGGCAGCACGCTTCCGTTTCGACTCGAAAATCCGACTCACGAAGCAGCAGCCGTCGAACTTGAAGGCCAGCAGGCCGAGTTCGAAAAATATCTCGACGAACGCAGCGCTCCTGCCGTGGCCTGGCTCGCCGCCCTTGACGGTAAGGGCAAAACCAAACTCGGCGGCACGGCCCGCGAAGCCCTCGGCGTTCCGTGGACTGACCTCACGCTCACCCAGAAACGCGCCGTCTTCACCGCCTACCCGCAGGCCGAGCAGGAATTCAAGTCCCGCAACCAGAAGCTCATCACCCTCGAGCGCCGCACGCCCAAACGCGTCACTACCCTCGTGATGACGGAGCTGAAAAAGCCCCGCGATAGCGTGATCTTTATCAAAGGCGATTTTACCCGCCCCGGCGACCGCGTCACCCCCGGCACGCCCGCGATCCTGCCTCCCATCGCGGTCGAAAACCCCAACCGCCTCGACCTCGCGCGCTGGCTTTTCGTCCCCGACCACCCGCTCACCGCCCGCGTGATGGTGAACCGCATCTGGCAGCAGTATTTCGGCCGCGGCCTCGTCGAGACGGAAAACGATTTCGGCACCCAGGGCATCGCCCCCTCGCACCCCGAGCTGCTCGATTTCCTCGCCACCGAATTCGTCGCGCAAAAGTGGAGCATGAAGGCGTTGCACCGCCTCATCGTCACCTCCGCCACCTACCGCCAATCCTCCCACGCCCGCCCCGATCTCCACGTCGTCGATCCCGTCAACAAACTCCTCGCCCACCAAACGCGCCTCCGCCTCGACGCCGAGATCGTCCGCGACGTCGCCCTCGCCGCCAGCGGACTCCTCGCTCCCCAGCTCGGCGGCCCGCCCGTCTTCCCGCCGCAACCTGACGGCGTGATGAATCTCGGCCAGTCAAGCCGGCCCTGGACCGCCAGCACCGGCGCCGACCGCCACCGCCGCGGCCTCTACACGCACTACTGGCGCGCGACGCCGCACCCCGCCATCGCCGTCTTCGACGCCGCCGACAGTTTCAGCGCCTGCACCCGCCGCCTCCGCTCCAACACTCCCCTGCAAGCCCTTACGTTGCTCAACGACCAGCAGTTCTTCGAGTTCGCCGGCGCCCTCGCCCAACGCGTCCTCAGCGAAGGCGGCTCCGACGATCCCGCGCGCCTCGACTACGCCTTCCGTCTCTGCGTCGCCCGCTCGCCCAACGCCAACGAAAGCTCCCGCCTCCTCGCTCTCCTCGCCCAGCTCCGCACGCCGACGGCCAGCGACCCCGCCGCCACCGACCAAGAAGCGTGGACGACGATCGCCCGCGTGCTCCTCAACCTCGACGAAACCATCACGCGCGAATAACGCCATGCCCCCCTTCCCGTCCCACGATCCCGCGCAGCATTTCGCCGCCGTCACGCGCCGCCACTTCTTCAGCCGCTGCACGCTCGGCCTCGGCGGCGTCGCCCTCGCCTCGCTCCTCGGCGAACGCCGCCTCCTCGGCGCCGATACGCCCGCCGCCGGTGCGTTGCGGAATCCCATGGCGCCGCGCGCCCCGATGTTCGCCCCGAAAGCGAAGAACGTCATCTTCCTCTTCATGGCCGGCGGCCCGAGCCAGTTGGAGCTGTTCGACTACAAGCCCCGCCTCGCCGAACTCAACGGCCAGCCTGTCCCGCAGTCGCTCATCGAAGGCAAACGCTTCGCCTTCATGGATTCGAGCCACGGCACGAAGCTCCTCGGCTCACGCCGCCAGTTCAAACAACACGGCAAGAGCGGCGCCTGGGTGTCCGACCTTTTCCCCTACACGGCCGGCATCGTCGACGACATCACGATCGTGAAGTCCTGCGCCGCCGAGCTTTTCAACCACGCGCCCGCGAAGCTCTTCATGAACACCGGGTCCGGCCAGTTCGGCCGCCCGAGCATGGGTTCGTGGGTCACCTACGGCCTCGGCAGCGAGTCGCAGGACCTGCCCGGTTTCGTCGTGTTGCAATCCGGCTCACGCGGTCCGCGCGGCGGCGGCGTCAATTGGGGCAGCGGTTTCCTGCCGACCACGTTTCAAGGCGTGCCCCTCCGCGGCACCGGCGATCCCATCCTCAATCTCACGAATCCCGCCGGCATCACCGCCGGCCGCCAGCGTCAGGCCCTCGACGCCATCCGCGATCTCAATCTCTCGCGCTCCGTCGAGACCGGCGATCCCGAGATCGCCACGCGCATCGCCTCCTACGAGATGGCGAGCCGCATGCAGGCGAGCGCGCCCGAGCTGATCGACCTCAGCAAAGAGAGCGAAGCCACGCTCAAACTCTACGGCGTCGAAAAGGACACGCCCTCCTTCGGCCGCAACTGTCTCCTCGCCCGTCGCCTCGTCGAACGCGGCACGCGCTTCGTGCAGCTCTACCACACCAACTGGGACAGCCACGGCGGCCCGAAAGAAAATCTGCAGGACGATTTCGAGGCGCGCTGCCGCGAGGTCGACCAAGGCCAGGCCGCCCTCGTGAAAGATCTCCAAGCCCGCGGTCTTCTCAAAGACACCCTCGTCGTCTGGGGCGGCGAATTCGGCCGCACGCCCATGGGCGAAAACCGCGACACCACCGGCCGCAACCACCACATCGACGCCTTCACGATGTGGTTCGCCGGCGGCGGCACGAAAGCCGGCGCCGTTGTCGGCGAAACCGACGAACTCGGTTTCAACTCCGTCTCCGACCGCGCCCACGTGCACGACATCCATGCGACGATGCTCCACCTCCTCGGCATGGATCACACGAAGCTCACCTTCCGTTTCCAAGGCCGCGACTACCGCCTCACCGACGTCCACGGCAAACTCCTGCAGCCGCTGCTCGCGTAAAGTAGGGCAGGGTCTCTGACCCGCCCTACCTCCGCGCGCGCTCTCAGCTCACAAACGAATAATCATACGGCGCCCGCATCTCGCGCTTCACGTGGGCATTCGCTTCCGCCGCGTGCGCGCCCGTGAATTTCTCCGCGTCCGCATCCCACGTCAGCTTCTTGCCTGTGCGCATCGAGATCGCCCCGAGGTGACACATCGTCGCCGAGCGGTGGCCGGTTTCCACGTCGCAGATCGGCGCCTTCCGCGATTTCACGCAGTCGAAGAAATTCTCCATGTGGTTCGCACTGCGGTAAAGTTGCACCGCGTTTTCCGGCAACGGCGTCTTCAAAAGCTCCGGATCGCTCGCCTTGATGCCGTCGCGATTCACCCAAATCCAGCCGTCCGTGCCCTCAAACCGAATACCATTGCGCTGCCCGTCGAGCTTCACCTTCGCGCCGAAGATACTGTCGTCTTTTGTCGTCAGGATCGTGAGTTTGATGCCGTTCGCGTAGGTGTAGCGCACCTCGTATTCGCTGAACGTCGTATAGCCGCCCGCGACCGGCTCCGCGAGGATCGTCGACTCCACGTCGCGCGGCGCGAGCAGCCCGATCGCCCAATACGCGATGTCGTTATGATGCGCGCCCCAGTCCGTCATCGTGCCGCCCGAGTATTCATACCAGAAGCGAAACGTGCGGTGGCAGCGCTCCTTCACGTAGTCCGTCTTCGGCGCCTGCCCGAGCCAGAAATCCCAGTTCAACTCCGCCGGCGCCGCCGATGCCGCAAACGGCCCCTCGCGCAGCCCCGCGGGCAACCACACCTTCGCCTCCTGCAATTTTCCGAGCCGTCCGTTGCGCACCAGCTCGCACGCCAGCCGAAACCGTGACGAGCTCCGCTGCTGCGTGCCCGTCTGCAACACGATGCCGCTCTGCTTCACCGCCCCGACCAGCCGGCGGCCTTCGTCGATGGTGAGCGTGAGCGGCTTTTCGCCGTAGACGTCTTTTCGCGCCCGCGCCGCGCCGAGATTCACGAGCGTGTGCCAGTGGTCGGGCGTCGCATTCAGGATCACGTGCACATCATCGCGCTCGAGCACCTTCCGAAAATCGCCGAAGATTTTCGGCACCTTGCCCTCGACCGTGAATTTCGCCGCCGCCTCCGCCGCGTGCTTCTCGTCCACATCGCACACTGCCACGATCTCACCGTGATTCGCCGCATTGGTCGCGTCGCCCTTGCCCATCCCGCCGCAGCCGACGAGCGCGACACCCGGACGGCTGTTGGGCGAAACCGCCTTCGGCTTCGCCGCTTCCGCCGCCGCGAGCTGCCGCTCCACAAACCACAACGGCAGGCCGGACATCGCCGCCACCGTGCTGCACCGCATGAGAAACGACCGCCGCGAAATCTGAAAGGGGTTCATGTCCCTAATCGTGAGTCTCTGCCCATTCGTCGGCAAGGCTTCCGCGCACCTGCCGCCGCCCACCGCACCTGCTGGAAGATTGACAGCACTTTTCCCGCGCTGTCGCATTGCCAGCATGACCCGGACCCAAATCCAACTCCCGGATGAGCTGCACCGGCGGGCAAAACGTTTTGCCGCCGAACGGGAAATCTCCCTCGCCGAAATCACCCGCCGCGGCATCGAGCTCTTCCTCGAACGGTTTCCTTCCCCCCGCCCCGAGAAGAAAGCTTGGCAACTCCCCCGCATTGACAGCGGCGGTATTCGCATCCCGCTCGCGCGCCTGCACGACGTGGCGTCCGAGGAGGAGACGACCCGCAGCACGCGCCGCCGGTGATCTCGCTCGACACCAATATCCTGTTGCCGGCCATCGACCCGCGGCACCCCGATCATATCCGCGCCGTCACCTTCGTAGAGTCGCTGCAGACGCGCGACGATGTCGCGGTCTCCGAGTTCATTCTGTTGGAACTCTACGGATTGCTCCGCAATCCCACCGTGCTGTCCAAGCCACTATCCCCGGCTGCTGCCACCGACGTTTGTGGCGCCTTTCGTTCCCATCCTCACTGGCAATTGATCGGGTTTCCCCCAGACAGCCGGGCTTTTCATCAAGCCCTCTGGCCACTTCTGCGAACGTCGGATTTCGCCCTTCGCCGCGCCTACGACTGGCGGGCGGCGCTTTCCATGCTGCGCCAAGGCGTCACCGAGTTTGCCACGGTAAACGTCAAGGATTTCGACGGCCTCGGCTTTGCCAAGGTCTGGAATCCGCTGAAACCCTGATCCGCCACCCCTCCGATCATGACCACCGCTACCCCTGCCGAATCGCCCACTCCCGCGAAGAAAAATTACATGATCAGCCAGCTCGACGAGGTGCCGCCCGTGCGCTGCCCGTGCGGCTGGGCGAGCCGCAGTTTCGCCACCCCCGACAACCCCGTCGCCACCGTCCACATCGTCGACATCCAGCTCGATGCGCTGACGCACTATCACAAGAAGATGACCGAAATTTACACCGTGCTCGAGGTGCAGGGCGAAGGCTTCATCGAGCTCGACGGCGAACGTTTTCCGGTGAAACCGCTCACCTCAATTTTCATCAAGCCCGGCTGCCGCCACCGCGCCATCGGCCGTATGAAAATCCTCAACGTTCCCATCCCCGCGTTCGATCCGCACGACGAGTGGTTCGACTGAGCCGGTCCGACGATCGGCTGGGCTAAAAATTTCGGTTCCCTATTTCGCGCGGACGCGTTGAGTCTGTCGCCGGGCCGCTCAACGCCCCATTCGGTTACCAACCACGCGCTCCGACCCCACCCCATGAATCGCCGCACTTTTATCCGCTCAGCGACCGCGCTCGCCGCCCTCGCGCCCCTCGCCTCCTCCGCCACCGCCCAGACGCCATCGGCCGCTCCGGCGAAAGCCAAAGCCGCCCGCAAGAACCCCAAGGGCTTCATGCTCGGCACGCTCAACAGCGACACCGCCAAGAAACTCAGCGTGCGCGAAAAATTCCAGCTCCTGCGCAACGCCGGTTTCGCCGGGGTCGAGCCCTCCAGCGCGATGGACCAGGCCGAAGTCCTCGCCGCGCGCGACGCCACCGGCCTCCAGATTCCGAGCGTCGTCGTCGCCACCCATTGGGCCAAACCTCTCACCGACCCGAATCCGACCGCCCGCGAGGTCGGCCTCGAAGGCCTCAAGCAGGGCCTGCGCGACGCCAAGGCCTACGGCGCCAGTTCGGTTCTCCTCGTCCCCGGCGTCGTCACGAAACAGGTCAGCTACGCCGACGCCTACACGCGCTCGATCGCCGAGATCAAAAAAGCCGTTCCCCTCGCCGAACAACTCGGCGTCGTGATCGCCATCGAAAACGTCTGGAACCAATTTCTCCTCAGCCCGCGCGAGGCCGTCGACTACGTGGATTCCTTCAAGAGTCCCTTCGTAAAATGGCACTTCGACGTCGGCAACGTCGTCAATTCCGGCTTCCCCGAGCAGTGGGTGACCACGCTCGGCCCGCGTATCTCGAAAATCCACGTGAAGGAATTCAGCCGCAAACTCCGCGACACGAAAGGCCTTCGCGAGGGCTTCAAAGTGAACCTCATGGAAGGCGACAGCGACTGGCCCGCCGTCATGGCCGCCCTCGATTCCGTCGGCTACACCGGCTGGATGATCACCGAGCAATGGCGCGGCCCGGACCTCACCGACCAAGCCTACCTCGAACAAATCTCCACGAAACTCGACGCCATCCTCGCCGTCTGAGGTAGGGCAGGGTCTCTGACCCGCCCTCTACGCGCTCTCAAACCTCCATCGCCTCCGAGGGCGGGTCACAGACCCCGCCCTACTTCAAATCCTCTCCGTTCTCCCTCTCGCTCCCTCTCTTTATGACCACCCCCGCCCTCCCCCGCCGCGACTTCCTGAAAACCTCCGCCACGCTCGCCGCCGGCGCCGCGCTCACACCGCGGTTCCTCACCGCCGCCGAACGCGCCCGCTCCATCGGCGCCAACGACCGCATCCGCATCGCCCAAATCGGCGTCGGCTCTCGCGGCAAAGGCGCCCACCTCGAAAAGGGCATCATCCCCCATCTCGCCGCGACCAACTTCGAAGTCGTCGCCATCGCCGATCCGTGGAAGAAGGCCCGCACCGACACCAACGCCATCATCAAGGCCACGTGGGGCCGCGAGGCGAAGGAGTTCGAGTCCTACAAAGATCTCCTCGCGATGGACGGCATCGACGCGGTCATGATCGCGTCACCGGATTTCCACCACACGACGCACCTCGAAGCCGCCGCCAAGGCCCGCAAACACATTTACGTCGAGAAGCCCCTCGCCACCGAGATGGACAAACTCCTCCGCGCCTACGACGCCGCCAAAGCCGCGCAGGCCGCCGGCAGCATCATCCAGGTCGGCACTCAGCTCCGCAGCATCCCCGGCATCGTCGGCGCCCGGAAGCTCGTTGCCGATGGCGTCATCGGAAAAATTTCCCGCATCGACGAAACTCGCAACAGCGAGAAGCCCTACTGGTATTCCTACCTCGGCCGCGACGTGAAGAAGGAAGACGTCAACTGGAAGGAATTCCTCGGCGACCGCAAAGCCCGCCCGTTCAACGGCACCCAATATTCCGCGTGGTATGGTTACTACGAGTTCTGCCAGGGCCCCGTGCCGCAGTGGGGCGCGCACTTCCTCGACCTCATGCACTACGTCACCGGCTGCGGCATGCCCGAGTCCTGCATGTGCATGGGCGGCGTCACTTACTGGAAAGACGAAAACAACTTCACGACGCCCGACAACGTGATCGCCACGTGGAATTACCCCGAGGGATTCATCGTCACGAGTTCGAACAATTTCGGAAACTTCGCCGGCAACTCGCGCAAGTTCTACGGCGACAAAGGCACGCTCGCGGTCGACAATTGGAACGCCCCGACCTACAGCGCCGACGGCGGCCCGAAGCGCGACGGCAAGATCCGCGGCAAGATGAACGTCGAGCCCATTCCTCACCCCGACCACTTCCTGAACTGGCTCCAGTGCATGCGCGACGGCAAGACCCCGAACGCCAACATCGACGCCGGCTACCAACACGCCGTCGCCGTCCTCATGGCCGTCACCTCCTACGACACCGGCAAGAAAACCTTCTACGACGCCAAGAAACGAGCGATCCGCACCGCGTAAGCGACGCGTCGCACACGTTTCACGTCACTCTGCGGGCGGGCCCCATGGCCCGCCCTTTTTTTGCCCACAGCCTTGGGCTGACTACGTCCCATTCGTGGCGCCGATCACACCCGCTCCAGCGCCACCGGATTGGTCAGTTCCCCGATGCGCTCGATGTCGATCGTCACGACATCGCCCGGCTTCAGCCAACGCGGCTGCGGCTTTGCGGCCATGCCCACGCCGTGCGGCGTGCCCGTCAAGATCACCGTGCCGGCCGGCAGCGTCGTGCTCGCGCTCAGAAACGCGATGATCGTGGGCACATCGAAAATCATGTCCGAGGTCGTCCAGTCCTGCACGGTCTCGCCGTTCAGGCGCGTCGCGATTTTCAACACGTTCGGATTCGGCAACTCGTCGACGGTGATCAGCCGCGGTCCGAGCGGGCAAAACGTGTCGAAAAATTTTCCACGGCACCATTGCCCGCCGCCGCGCTTGATCTGCCAGTCACGCGCCGAGACGTCGTTGGCGCACGTGAAACCGAGCACGTAGTCGAGCGCGCGTTCGCGCGTCACATTCTTGCAGGCGCGGCCGATCACGACCGCGAGTTCGCACTCGTAGTCGACTTCCGTGCTGGCGAGATGCGTGGGAATCAGAATCTCGTCGCCCGGATTCTGCAGCGTGTTGACGCCCTTCACGAAGAGCACCGGCAGCTCCGGCTCCTTCATCCCCGCCTCTTTGGCGTGATGCCGATAGTTGAGACCAACTCCGAGAATTTGGGTCGGCACCACGGGCGCGAGCAGCTTGGTGACGCGGTCGACCTGCGTCGTCACTCTATGTTGGCCGAAAACGTCGCCCTGAATTCTCAGGGCGGAGCCATCGGCCTGTTCGGAACCGGTTTGCGTGGCGCCGGCGGCATCGAGATAGCGGATAATTTTCATGGGATTATTTTTTTACAGGCGCCGGCACCGCCACGCATTCGATTTCGTAGCGCAGCGAGGGCGGCAGACAATTCGTGATCGTGGTCCGCGCAGGAAACGGCGCGGAAAAATACTCGCGGTAGAGCCGGTTGAAGAGCGGCAGCTCCTCGGCGTCGCGCACGTAGTTGCGCGTCTGCACGACGTGCGCGAGATCGCTGCCGGCGGCCTGCAAGACCTTGCGCATGTTCTCGACCGAACGGCGAAATTCTCCCTCGAACGTGTCGCTCACGATCTGCCCGGTCGCATCGACCGAGGCTTGGCCGGAAACGAAAATCAATTCGCCGACGCGCACCGCCGGGCTGAACGGCAAATGCGAAACCGGAGTATCGGGATCACGGGGATAGGAAACCGTTGGATTCATGAGAAAGTGCAGGAAAACGCCGTGCCGGTGTCGAGCGGCCAGACGGGCCGCCGCAGTTTTCGCCATGCAAACGTGGCGAGGTTGCTCGAACACGGCCCGCGCGTGTCGACGTAGTGCGAAGCGCGTGCGATCGGATCGTAGGCGCGCTTGTGCGCGACCGCCGCCTTCACGCCGATAACCGCGAAGTCCCGCGGCTCCAGTCCTTGGCTGCGCAACTGCCCGAGATCAAACGGCGGCGTTTTCCGACTCGTGAGCAAAATCGTCACGCCGCCGCTGCGCACCACCGCACAGGGCCCCATCTCGAAACGCGACCCAACCATCGAGGCGAGATGGCTCTGTTTGTCTTCGAGTTCGAACCCTCCCCCGCTCCGCGACACGAGCGTCGCCTGCAGCGTCACCGGACCTTCGTCGAGGCGCGAGCCGCGTCCGCCGACCGCCATCTCCCGCGTCGCGCCAATCGCGAGATCGGCCAACGCCGCGACGGCGACGGGATCGTTGATTACAACGAGACTGTTCGCCACGCGGTGCGCGAGCAGGGCGCGCAAAATCCCCGTGCAGTCGCCGGGCGCGCCAGCACCGATGTTGTCGGCCGGCTCCACGAGGAGAACCGGCCCGGGCTGCGCGGCGCCCGCGGCGATTCGCGCCACCACTTCGTCCACGCCAGGATAACGCACATCCCCGCGCTCCCGCAGCGACCACGCGAGCTGCGCCCCCGCGTGCAGCCAACCGTGCGCTGCGTCCGACGCCGCCAGCGTCACGAGGCTCAGCGAAACGCCCGTGTCCGGCGTGTCGGCAAACGAAAAACCCGCCGCCACATTGCACGCCCATACGTCCGCTTGGGTCGCCTCCAGTTTGTGCGCGTAGAGTTCGAGCGAGAGCATCGGATCCGCTCCGGTGCCGGTGCCCGGCGGCGCCCAGACGATCGGCGGCCGGCCCCACGCCATGTGCGGCACCCGACGTTCGCGCAGGCAGCGCGCAAGCAACGCCGTGCCGCGGCGGGCGGCATCTTTTGCGTCGATGTGCGGATTCTCGCGATACATCACGAGACCGTTGGCGAGCGCGCACATTTTGGCCGACACGTTGGCGTGCAAATCCAGCACGCCGAAAATCGGCACCGCGTCCGCCCCAGGCAACCCCCGGATGCGCGCGAGCAACTCGCCTTCCGCATCCGCCCACGTCTCCGTGACCATCGCGCCGTGCAGCACGAGGAAAATTCCGTCCACTCCCGCGGCGAGTGCCGGCGCCGCGCGCGCGGCGAACTCGCTCCAGAACATTTCGAATGCGGCATCCGCCACCGTGCCACTGGGCGTCGCGCGCGCATCGAGGGTTGGAATCACCGCGAACCCCTGTCGCACGGCTTCGTCGAGAAACCCGTCGGTCGGCGAGCCATCGCCGTGCTTCGCGAGCACAGCGTCGCCGAGCGCGACGTCGAAATCCGCCCACCGCGTCACGTCGTCCACGAACGTGTGCGTCTCGTGGAAAAACCCGGCATAAAGGATCCGCGGCTTCATTCGAGCGTCACGCCGGAGCCTGCCACGTCGCGGCGTGCCGACGAAACGCCACCGCGGCCCGTTGGAGCGCCTGGTCGATGTCCGGTTGTGTGTGGGCCAGACTAATCGACCAAAGGCCGCGCTCGATCGCGCGCACGCCTTCTTCGAGCAAACAACGGCGCAAATGCGCCCAGCGCGGCGCATCGTGACGCCGCACGTAGTCGCGATAGTCGCGGATCGCTCCCTCGGCCACACCGGGCTTCAGCATCACGGCGTGAAAAATCAATCCGGGGCCCTGCGGACGCAGCGGCACGCCGTGCTCCTTCGCCAGTTCCGCGAGCCCCGCCATCAGCCGGCGCCCGAGTTCCTGGCTCTGCGCGGGATGCGCGCTGCCGAGCGCGAGCACTTCGTCGAGACACCATTTGCTGGCTGCGAGGCAGAGCGGGTTGGCGTTGAGCGTGCCGGCGTGGACGACTTCGCCAGAGAGAATCTTCGCCATCGCGGCCTTGGTGCCGACGAGCGCCGCGAACGGCGTGCCGCCGCCGATCGCTTTGCCCAAAATCGTGAGGTCGGGTTTGTAGCCGTAGTAGCCTTGCGCGCAGGCCGCACCGAAACGGAATCCCGTGATCGTCTCATCCGAGATCATGAGCATGCCGTCGCGATCGCACAGCTCGCGAATCGTCGCCATCAGGCCAGCCACCGGTTCGAGGCAGCACGTGTTGCAGAGCACGGGTTCGAACACGATGGCCGCGATCTGTCCGCGGAACTGGTCGACGCGCCGGCGCAGGTGCTCGACGTCGTTCCAACGCGCGACGACAAACTGCTCCAATACCTCCTGAATCACGCCTTTGCTCGGGTGCGTGCGCGCGGGATTCTCGTCGTCGCCCCAGCTTGCGGCCGGATTGGCAAAACCCACGAGTCCCTCGTCGGCCCAGCCGTGATAGTGGCCTTCGAAACGCAGAATCAACTTCCGCCCCGTGTGCGCACGCGCGAGGCGAAAGGCAGCCAACACCACCTCGGTCGCCGAATTGTTGAAGCGCACCAACTCCGCCGAAGGGATCATTTTTTGCAGCCGCTCCGCTACCTCGATCTCAAGTTCGCTCTGCGCCGCCCAGTGCGTGCCGAGCTTCGCCTGCGCACCGATGGCCTCCGCCATGCCGGCGGGAGCGTGACCGTAAAGCAACGCGCCCTGCCCGAGCTGGAAGTCGAGGTAGTGGTTGCCGTCGACATCCCAAAGATTAGGGCCGCTGCCGCGCGCGAAATAGAGCGGCACGGGCGCCTCCATCTTGCGGATGCCGCTGTTCACGCCGGCGGCGATGCTGTTTTGGGCCCGTTGAAAGAGCTCCTGGGATTTGGCGAAGGTATAGGGCATGACGGAAATTCGGCGGTTAACGGACCGGGACGCGGTTCCAGATTTTTTCGAGATCGTTTTGGTAGTCGTAGCGCACTTCGAGGTCCGTGACCTCGACCGGCTTGGTCGCACCGGCGACCGTGATCGTAAATTCGTTGGCCCCGCGCACCGGCATCAGCCCTCCCGTGAGCGGCACGTGGAGATATTCTTCGGCTTGATCCGGCTGCCGCGGCGGAGTTTTTACGAGCTGCTTCGTCACGACGCGCGCGCCGCGCGCCGTTGGTCCCTCGAAGATCGGCTTTCCGTTAAGCGCGATCGCGACCGTCGCACTCTCGGGCAACGCCCGCAGCCCCACCCGCAGTTCGCACGCCTGCAGCGGAAACGGGCCCGCCGAGAGATTTTCCGCGATCGAGAGCACGACCCGCGACGTGACACCCGGCGCGAGCTTCGTCGGGAGTTGTTTCCCGTAAGCGTAGGAGCCGGGACCGTCGAAATAGTTGCTCTTCGTCACGGCATAAACGGCGGATTGTCCGCGCAGATTTTCGGTCCGCGCAAGATCGCGAAACACGTGGTAGAGGCGGTCGTCGTGCGGCCGCGCGGCGCCGAAGCCGTTGTAGAAATTAAAAAGATAAAAACCATCGACGCCCATCGCGCGGTAGTTCGCCGCCGCGCCGCGAATTTCTTCGAGCGTGCCTTCGCGGCCGACAGCCGTGCCGGCGTAGCGGTTCGCGCCCGCCGGCGGAAACGGTAGACGCCACGCGGTGCGCGGATAGAGCGAGGGATGGACGCGCACGCCGTGCTGTTTGCCGAGCGCGATGAGGTCGGCGATCGGCATGTCGCCCGCGAGCGTCATGATTTGCGCCGGCGAAACGAGGTCGACGAGGCCCTCACGCATCCAGCGCTCCACTTCGAGGCCGGCGGTCGTGCAATCCGCAACCGACGGCGGCACGCGCACCAAAAGATACATCGGTCGCTTCTCGCTCACGGCGAGTGCGTCGAGCCGCGCGCGCACGCGGCGCACGAGTTCGGTGATGAGCGGCGCACCGGCCGTCGCCTTGCCCTTGGGGAAGAAGACTTGGAAGCGGTTGAAATCGAGTTCGAAGCCGTCGACGAGATCGTGGTTGCGCGCGAGCGCCTCGAACACCGTGTCGAGCCGGAGCTGCCGCACCGCCGCGTGGGTGTAGTCCAATAAATTCCCGTAAGCCGCCTGAAACGCCAACGGCGACTCCTTGATCGTATATTCGTGGCGGTGCTTGAACCAAAACTCGCTCGTCATCGCGTGCCCGTCGGGATTCGCCATGAAATGCGCGTCGTTCATACGCAGGCTCGGAATGAAACGCAGCCCAAGCTGCTTCGCCGTCTCGCCGGCCGTGCGCACGGCGTCGGCGCCCTGCGCGAGGCACACGCGCGCATTCTCCATGCGCTTTTCCATCAGTGAACCGGGCTTCTCGTCGGGAGATTTCCGCCAGCCGACACGGCTCGCGACCTCGGTATTGTAGTAGAGCAGATCGCCGCCCATGCCGATGCAGTAAACAAACGTCTTCACCGGTGTATCGGCGAGCGCGCTCACATTGATACGGAGAAACTCCTCCGCCTTAGCGCGGTCCGGCACCACAAACGCGAGATCGGCATCGTCGTTGAAGACGAGCCCAAAGTCTGGGCGCTCACGTGGTGCGGCGGCGACGAGCGCCGCCGTGCTCAATGCCATCACAAGGAGGATTGTCCCCGCCTTCATAGCTCGGACTTCATGGTCAGGTGTCGGACGATCAGATGGTGCTGCTCGTTGCTCGTTCTAAAATCCAGGCGCAAATAGTTAACGCCAAACTGCACGGATCTCCGCGCTGCCACGCGTCCCGTCTCACGTCCGTCAATTTCCAGTGCAGCCATACCCATGCCTACCTGCCCGCCCCACCGCACGCGCACTTTCCGCTCACCGATGCCCGGCTTCAACGGCAGTGTGAAGACGCCATTTTCGGATGCCTTGGAATCGTCGACCCGCGTGAAGTGATCGTTCAGCGTGAGCTCGATCGCCGACGCGCTGTCCGCAGATTCCAGCGAAAATGAGATCTCGCCCGCCGACGCCATCGGGAAATTCCACGAGGCTCCGCCCGCGAAATCTTTCCGAGCCGCAATCGCAAGCGGGGTATCCCAGCTCTTGCCGTTAACCGCGATGCTGACGAGCCCGCCGCCGCCATAGGCAGTCCAATGGCTCGGTCCATCCGAGGGATCGGCAAATGCCTCCGTTACCTCCAACCAGCGCGGATCAAAGGCAAAGATCGCGCGCTTGCCCTCTCCTTGCCCGCTCGCGACGACGATTTTGCCGGCGGCGTTTTGCACGGCGGTGGCGTAGGCGGTGCCGCGGTCGCCCCGCGTCTCGGCCACGGGTTCGGTCAGAACCTCGCGGAAGCCGCGCCACGTGCGACCGTCGTCGCCGCTGATCGCAGCATGCAAAACCTCGCGGCCGCCCATCGCGTAACTGCGCGGGTTGGTCCAGTTCTGACACGCGTTGAAGAGGAGGACGATCCGGCCGTCGCGCAGCCGGAGCAGAGCCGCGGGTGAATCGGACGAGATGAAGTTCGTCGGGCGGAGCGCGGGCCAACGTTCGCCACCGGTGTCCGAAAACGACTCAAGAAGTCGGCCCTGACGATCACGCACGAGCATCCACACGCGCTGGTCTTGCAACTCCAGCACCACGGGTTCGATGGCACCGTAGCGCGTAACATTTGGGGCCTTCAACTCGACGGAAAGCTGATCGGGTGATTGCCGCCAGGTCGTGCCGTGATCGTCGGAGTAATAAATAAAAGTGTCGTTCCAGCCGAAATCGGGTCCGGACTTCGGCGCCGTCATCCGCTCGGGCATGGCACGGGCGACGGAGAGGAGCAGCCGGCCGGAAGCGAGTTGGACGAAACCGCGAATGGAGCCGATATAGCCGGGCACGATTTTCTTCGGCGTGGTCCACTTGGCGACTCCGGGAGGGCGCGTGGTGTGATAGATCTCGTAGAGCCGACCGCGGTAGCCGCCGGAACCTTGCCCCTGCACATGCGTGACGGCATGAAGCGTTCCGTCGGCGGCCTCCAGCACTTGCACCGCGTAATACGCCTGACCGGGCAACGCGAACGCCAGCTCAGGCGTCGCCCACGTGAGGCCGCCATCGCGCGACCGCACGACGCTAAGCGTGTCGCTGGCGGGCTTGGTGACCGCGTAGATTTCAAGCGTGCCGTCGCGTCGTGCGACCAAACTGCATTCATTGCCCGGCGATTCGCGGAGCACAACCGGCTCGTAAACCGATGCCAAGTCGCGTGGCGGCGGACGAAGCCGCATGCCAAAAAGCTCTACGGCAGGCAGGTCGGCCACCGCGCACACCGGAAAAAGCAAGAGCCAAGCGTAGCGCAGGAACGACATAGACGATCAATTTCGGGGACGGTCGCTCCGCCTGCGACTCAGAACTCAGAGCGAATTCCAAGCGTCACGAGCGTGCCGAAATTCTGGTAGGACTGCGGACGCGTCCACGCCGGCGTGTTCGGGCCGGCGCGCTCGGTGCGTTTCTCGATGCCGGTGAAATTGCGGGCTCCGCCGTAAACGCTGAGCTTCTTCGCGAAACGATACTCGAAGGACCAATCCTGCGTGATCTGCGGCGCGACGTAGGAGCGCGTGCCCGCGGGAACCGTCGCGCTCGCCGCCACCGCGGCGCCGGTGACTTTGTAGGCGTAGGAGACGTTCCACCGCAGCGACAGCGCCCGGCGGATGTAGCTCAGCCCCCAGTTGATATTCTTGTGCGCAAACGGTGTGAACTCGTCCGCACTCTCGCCGCTCACGTGGGAAATCGTGACATTGGCGTAGGTCGAAAAACCCTTGGCCCACGATGGCAGAAAATAGAGCGACTGGCGCCAGCTCGCCTCGTAACCCTCGACGGTGGCGTTGCCGCCGTTGGCGGTGGAGATGATCTCGTAGTCGAGGTAGTCATCCGAGAGACCGAAGTTCTGGAGGAGTTCGAGCGTCGCGGGGACGCGGGTATCGATGAAGAAGTTCTTGATGTCCTTCTTGAAGAGACTGACCGAAACCGTCGCGCCTTTGATACCGTAGGTTTCGAACGAGAGGTCGTAGTTGTCGGCCGTCCACGGACGCAGGCCGCTGTTCACGATCGTCGCCGTGCGCACGGCTGCGCCCGGATCTGCCACGGTAATGCCGGGGATGATATTGGACAGAGCGGGCCGACCGATGGTCTTCGCATAGGCGAGGCGAGCGACGAGCGAATCGGTGATGTAGTAAGTGCCGTTGATGCTCGGGTAGTAGCCCGAGTAGCTGCGGTCGGCGATGGCTCCGCGCGTGACGTAGCGAAGCTTGGCTGTCGCGAGCGCATCGGTCGTGACCGGGATCAACCGGCCCGCCGCGTCGCGGAGGAGATTGCCGTTGGCGTCCTGACGGTAGGTGGCGCGCAGATCGTTGAGCGGGCCCTCGCCGTGGTCGTCGGTTTTCTCAAACCGCACGCCGCTCACCACCCAGAGGCGGTTGTCGAGGAGCTTGATGTCGTGGCGGACGTAGGCGGCCGAAATGGTTTCTTCAAAATACCGGGAATTGGTCACGCCGGATTGGTAGGTCGCCGCATCGCTGATGGTGAACCACTCGGGGCGGGTTTTGTAGAGATCGTAGAGCTTGGTCGGGCTGACCCACTTCAGCTTCAGCGTGTCGTTGAAAAACGACTGCTGCGAGAGTGTCTCGTTGATCAGGTCGTAGCTACCCACGAGTCGGCTCACGCCCGCCGGCGGCGCAAAGGTCCACGTCTTGAGCTCGGAGGTGTTGTCCTTCCGCTGGCGGTTGATGAGCACACCGGCCTTGAGCGTCATGGGTGAAGAAAACGCAAAGCTGCGCGAGATGTTTGCCGAGGCGCTCTTCATGTCGCCGACGATTTCGTTCGGCTGACTAGTGGGGCTGGCCAGCGTGTAGCCCGCCGGGTCGTAAGGATCGACCGCCCGGCCGGTGCGGTCGGTGACTGTGAGCTTCGGCGCGCGGCGGTTGTAGATGCCGTCGAGGCCCTCGGCGCGGACAACCAACGCAGTCTGTTGCGTGCTACCGATGGTGCGGAAAAAACCGTGCTCCAAGTCCTTTCGCTCATCCCAACTGCGCGAGTAGTTCGCGTTGGCGTCGATTTTGTAGAGTTTGCCGTCGTGAACGTAGCGCAGCACTGCCGCCGTCGTGCCGCGGGTGCGGTCGCCATAGGTCACGTTCTGCCGGAGGATGTCGTTGCCGGCCGCCGCGCCCTGCGTGAACGTCGGGCCGCCAGTGTTGCCGGCGCCCCAGGCTACCGTGTAGATGTTCTGCCGCGTCGGCGTGTTGATCTGCACGTGCTCGAGGTTGAGGCGCAGGGAATTTTCGCGGTTGATCCGCCAGTCGAACGTCGTCGAGGCGAGTTGGCGCTCGGTGGTTTGAAGGACATTCTGCTCGGTCGAAGTCGTCTGCACGCCGCGGATGAGATCCCACGTCGGGGAGTCGTAATCCATGTCGTAGACACGGGTGAGCTGGCTGAGATTCACGGTGAACGCGAAATTCTGGTTCACCGGATGCGAATAGTTGATGTCGAGGCCGGGCTGGATCGCGCGCGCCTTCGAATGCGAATCGCTGCCAACGCGGTCACCGAGGCCGGGCGGCTGCAGGCGGTTGTCGGAGTTGTAGGCGCCGTAGGTATTGATTTTGAGCACACGGCGCTTGGCGCTGAAACCGCTCTTGCCGATCACATTCACGGTGCCACCCACGGCGTTGGCCGGCCGGTCGGGTGTGGGGACTTTGGTGATTTCGATGCGGTCGACGCTGCCAGAGGAACTCGCCGCGAGATCGAACGTGCGGTCGGCCGAGGGCGACGATACTTCCGCGCCGTCGATCATGAAGACGATGCCGCTGCCAGGCAGACCGCGGATCGATGCGCTCGCGGCAGTCTGGGGTCCGCTCACAATGGAGAGGCCGGGCGTGTATTTCAGATATTCGCCGATGTTGCCGTCACCGAGGTCGCCGATCTCGTCGAGCACGATCACGTTTTTGATATTCGGAGACATTTTCTGTTCGTTGACGGCCGCGGCGGCCGCATTCAGCGCGGTCGATTCAACGACAAAGCTCTCGAGCTTCACCGCGTCGCCGCCGCGCCCGATCGTCGACTGGCCGCTCTCAAACAAAAGATCGAAGTCCTTGCGCGCCGCGCCGCCCGCCGCGGCGGTGACGGTGCCGGTCTGCGTTTCCATGCCGGCGTAGGTGACGCGTAGACGCACTGCTCCGGACGGCGCGTTGGTGATCCGGTATTCGCCTTCGGAATTGGTGAGCGTCTCGATGGTCGTGCCTTCAACGACGACGCGCGCGTTATTCAGGTAGTTGCCGCTTTCGGCATTCTTCACGCGGCCTTCGACCGTCGCCGCGTTGGCCTGCGCCCACGCCGCGGGCGCCGACAGAGCCGCCCACCACATTGCCAGCGCGGCCAGCACGTGACCGAGCACCTGACGGGCGCAGCCGAAAGGCGCAAAACGGCGGTTCGAAACAGAGCGGAGCGTGGGCATCGAGGTGTTCATAGGCAGTGACCGTGGTCGGCGGAGGGAGGACGTGCGAAGGCGCGTCCTCCCGGAGCGTGAAGGTGTTTCCGGCCCCCGCTGTTCCGAGGTGAATTCACAGGTAATACGTTGTGACCACGAAGCAAAACTACGGCGACACGGCCCTCGCCAACGGCAACAGCGTCGCCGCGATCTCCCGCGCCATTTCAGCATGGCCGGTTACATTCGGGTGACAGCCGTCGGTCGTCCAGGTTTGGAGCAGCGTGCCGCCATTTTGCGCGGCGTCCCACCGCGCAAAATGGTCCACGAGCGCGACGCCCGTTTCCCGGGCGATTTTGCGGGTGAGTTCCATGTAAGCGGCCAACCGCCGGTTCGGGTCCTCGTCGAGGCCGTTGCGGGGATTTTTCTCACCGAACTTCGGCTCGGTCATGAGCACGACGCCGATCTTGGCCGCGCGCAACCGGCGGACGATCTCGCGGAGATTTTTCCCAAAATTCTCTTCGGACAGCCGCGATGCCGTCTTGCCCTTGTCGACCCAACTGTCGTTCGTGCCATACATCACCGTCACGACATCCGGGCGCTGCGAAATCACATCACGCTCCAGTCGCTCAAGGGCCAGATCGGTCCGCTCGCTCCCGATGCCGACATTGTGCACCTGCGCCCGCACGCCCGCCTCGCGGAGAGCCGCCTGCGTGAGCGCCGGGAACGTCTGCTGCGGCGTCACCCGCGGGCGGGCGCCGCGCGTAATCGAATCCCCCATCGCGATTATCCGCACCGCGCGGCCGTCGAGCGGCACCGCGACGGGCGCCAGAAAATCGGTTTCGCCCAGCTCAACGCGCAACCCGCCCTGCATCGTCGAGATCCACAGCCGGCCGGGCGTCGGCTCAAACGCATACGGATACGACAGCCAATAGGTGCCTTCGCGCGCACCCTTCGGCACACGGTTTACGGCGATCACCTGCGGCGTGGTCCACGTGATCCCGTCGTTGTTGGAGAACGCCAACGAGAGTTCCTCACGTCGGCCGAGTTTTTTCACAGGGTCGGTGTAGCGGTTCCACAACAGCGCCACGCGCCCGCTCGCGAGACGCATCATCGTGCCGGGCGAATCGCTGGCCTCGATCGTCGACGGCATCGCAGAGACCCATTTCAACCCGTCCTTCGACGTCATCTCTTCGAAGTGCCCGTGCGGCACGCGCAGGAGCAGCTTCAAATCGCCGTTTCCTTTCTCCAACACCGTGGCCTCAATGCCTCCGCCGTGCGTGGCGCCGCTGAGGCCCGCGACTGTTCCCGCGTAATTGCCCTGCTCGCCCAGATCGATCGGCACAGAGGCCTTCCACGATTTCCCGAGATCGTCGGAAACATAGACCAGCGTCACGTGCCGCCCGGGGTTCGCCCTCGCCACCTGCGAAACCAGCACGATCCGTCCGGTGCGCAATTGGATCATTTGGCGCACCGCGCCGCACCAGCCTTCCTGCAACAGCACTGGCGCCGCCCACGTTTTGCCGTCGTCAGCGCTGCGCGACACATACACCGGCAGCCGGCAACCTTCGAGCGGACCGCCCTGCTTGTCGTCCCATTTGAAGACCCTTTCGTTCTGGTTGAGAAACGCGTAGAGCACCACGCCCTCCTTCGTCCGCAGCAACGCGCGCTCGGCCCGCGACCGGAAGCGCCGCTGATCGTAAATTTCGCGCGGTTCCCACGTCTTGCCTTCATCGCGCGAGACCAAGGCACCACCTTCGTTAACACCCCAAATCGCTCCATCGCCGCCACGAATAAACGGCCCTTGGTGCGGCACGCCGAGGCGCGCCACTTTTTCCTGCAGCACAATTTCGGCGCGAATGATCGATGCGAAGACGAGACCAACAACGAGCAGGAGGCGGGAGATCATAGCGGGAGTGCGGGGTGAACGGGCCGCCGTCATTGCAAAAGCCGGCCAATCTCGCGACGAGGGACAAAGGCTGGTAACAAAGTTTGACCAAGCGGCCGCGTTCGCGTCCACCGGGGAACGAAATTCGCTTTTCCCGTCGCGCGCCCTCCCGCGCTTCCACGCCCCACCATGTTTAATTTTCGCTTTCTCCACCGCTCCTTTTTCCGCGCAACGACGCTGTTGCTCGTCGCGTCGTTCGCCCCGCTTTTGACCGAAGCGAACTCCGCGACACCGATCATCTCCAGCTTCATCGCCACCGCCGACGCAGCCCACCCGCGCCAGACCGAGGGCGACATCATCGTGCTGCGCGACGGCACGCTTTTCGCCGCATGGTCCGATTTCTACGAAAAGGCCAACGATCATGCCCCGGCGCGCATCTCCGCCGCCCGCTCCAGCGACGGCGGTCGCACGTGGGGCCCTCGCTTCACCCTCCAGGAAAACACCGGCCACTCCAACGTCATGTCCGCGAGCCTCGTCCGCTCACGCACGGGCGACATCCTGTTTTTCTACCTCCAGAAAAACTCCACGACCGACCTCAAAGCCTACGTCCGCCGTTCATCCGACGATGCGCAGACGTGGGGCCCTCCCGTGCTCACGATGCCTGAAGCCGGCTACCACGTCATGAACAACGCCCGCGTCATCCAGCTCAAGACCGGCCGCCTCCTCGCTCCCGTCGCCACCTCGCCGCAGGTCGGCACGAAGAACGACAATTTCAAAACCGTCGTCTACCGCTCCGACGACGACGGCCGCACGTGGCACCGCGGCACCACCTTCATCAGCGCTCCGAAACGCGGTGCGATGGAGCCTGGGCTGATCGAACTCAAAGACGGCCGCGTGCTCCAAATCATCCGCACGCAAACCGGCAAAATCTGGCACGCCTACTCCAAGGACGGTGGCGACACGTGGACCGAAGCGACGCCATGGGCCTTCGAAGCCCCCGAAGCTCCGTCGACGCTCGCGCGCAATCCCGCCAACGGCGACTGGCTCCTCGTCTGGAATCCCACCGTCGTCTGGTCGAACCCCGAGAAAACCGTTCTCGGCACCAATCATGGCGGCCCGCGCACGCCCCTTGCCGCCATGATCTCCCACGACGAAGGCCGCACGTGGAGCCGACCCAAACATCTCGAGTCCGACCCAAAGGCGACCTACGCCTACACCAGCATCACCTTTCACGACGACCGCGCCCTCCTGAGTTACTACCACAGCCCCACACCGGGAAAACTCCTCTCGCTCAAATTCCAGAGCGTGCCGCTCGAGTGGTTCGAGCGCTGACTCCGCCGCCGCGCACCATCGTTGCCCGCTTCAGGCTTTCATCTCCGCCCGCGGCTTTACAAAAAACAACAGCACCGCGCACACCACGATACTCGCGGCGCCAAAGTGAAACACGTTGCTCACGTCGATCTTGGCGTCGCGCAACGCACCACCCGCGTAGATCGTAATGCCGCCAACCACACACGCGCAGAGATTCAGCACGCCGTAACCGGTCGCGCGGTAGCGTTTGTCCGAGACCAGCGTGAGAATCGGCATCATGTTGGCATCGGCAAACGACTTAGTGAGGCCGAACAACATCAACCCGCCGATCGCGAGCGGCAGCACATTCGTGCTCGAAGCCAGCAAGATGGCCGGCGCCGCCACACACATACCAATGAGCGGCACGAGCACCGGGGCATTCGAACGCGTCCGGCTCCAACGATCCGCCAACCATCCGCCGAACAAAATCCCGACAATCGACGCTCCTTGGTAATACCCCGTCGCCGAAATTCCCGCGGCGCCCTGACCGAGCGAAAAATGCTCCTTCAGATAGGTCGGCATCCACCCGACGACCGACCACACGCTCATGCCGAGCAGACCCCAGTAACCGAGCGCCAACAAAAATGCCCGACTGCTGAAAAGACTCCGCAACGCCTCACCGAGCTTCACCTGTTCAACTGCCGGCGTAGTCGCAGTCTTGCCCGCCGCCAGCACGCGTTGATCGCGCAAGAAAATCGCCGTCACGATTGCCAGCACGACGCCGAGTTGGCCGAACCATGCAAACGCCTGCGCCCACCCGTGGCTCTCGGCAATCATCCCGCCGACGCCACCCATGCCCGCGCCCACCATCACGCCGCTCAAGTGCACGCCGTTCGCCAGCGAACGGGTTTTCACGCCGTGGTAGTCCGCGATCAACGCCAGCGCCGCCGGGATGTAACACGCCTCGCTGATACCCATGAGCGCTCGCGTCCACAGCAGTTCGCCATACGTCGTCGCATGGGCCGTGAGCCACGTGATCACCGACCACGCCACGAGACTGATGACAATCACGTGACTGCGATTGAACCGATCCGCGAGGTAACCCGCAAACGGGCTCAACAGACCATACACGATGAGAAAAATCGTCGTGAGCAGACCGAATTGCGCATCCGTCATCGGGATCACGTCCACGATGGACTGCCGCATCGTCGTGATCATGACGCGGTCGAGGTAATTGAGAAAACCGACGAACCAGAGCAGCGCGACCGTCAGCCAAGCGCGCAAGGGAGTGACCTCCACCGAACTCATCGCACTGCTCCCGGTTTCCACGACCACACGCTGGTCGTGCGCACACCCGCCATGATTTCACCCGAGACGATCCACCATTCGTCGCCGATCTGCACGGTCGGTGCCGTCACGACCGGGTCAGGCCAGCGCTCTTCCACCGTCTTCCACGCGTGCGTCGCGACATCGAAATACATCATGTGGTCCGGCACCCGCGTGTCGCGGGGGACCTTGCCCACCATCCGGCTGTCGACGCCACCGAGCACCCAGACGCGTCCGAGATTCGCCGACACCGGCGCGGGAAAGGGCGCCGCGATCGCCGTCCACGGCATGTCGGGTAACCGCTCCCATTTTTCCGCGCGATAACGATACGCGTCGCCGAGGTAGGTCGGCTTCGCCTTGCCCTCGGCGTCCACGCCCATCTCCAAACCGCTGATCAAATAGATCGCTCCATCGAGCGCCGCGATCGTCCCCTGCGCCCGCGTCGGGCCCGGCCACGTCGCCAGTTTTTTCCAGCCCGCCGCGCGCTGCGCCAAATCAAGCCGCCAAAAATCTCCGCTGCTCACGCGCACCGCCCCCGGTGCGTAGCCGCCCGCCACGTAGAGGCTCCCATCGAGCACCGCCGCGACCTGACTCGTCCGCGGCGCGGGCAAAGCCGGTCCGCGCTCGACTACCACCGCCTTACCATCCCAGCGCAGCATGAGGGTGTCTTGAAAAATCGTGTCGGAATTTTCGCCGCCGATCACGAGCACGCCGTCAGCAATCGAGACACTCGCCGAGTAAGCCCGCCGCTCTGGCAACTTGCCCGCCGAGCGCCACGCTTTTTCGCCCGGCGCGATCACGAAGATTTCATCGTAATAAATTTTCTTCCCGCCGTCCCACGGCATTTTGTCGGGAAAATTTGCGCCTCCCGCCGCGATCAACACACCGCCGTGCGCGCCGGCAATGATCCCCGCCATCCCGGGCGCGAGCGGATAAGCCGGGCGCTGCGTCCAATCCGAGGCCGACGCGGTGCCCGCCGCCACAGCGAGAAACGGTGCGAGGGCGAAACCACAAGGTGCGAGGAAACGAAACATGGGCTGGTGGGGATGGGCCGACATAGCGTGTGCAGTGTTTGTTTCGCGGCGGCGAGGCCGGAAACGTGGCGCGGTTTTCGCGGCGAATCTTCCCGCGGACAACGCCCGCAAACTGGTCACATGAAATGCCACGGTTTCCCCGGTTGTCCTCCACCTCGCGCCGGGCCTAGTTTCCGCGCCCAACCTCATGCGCCCCTCCCTCATTCGCTCCCGCCTCCGCCAAAACAAGCCCGCCCGCATCGCCTGCATGTATTATGCGACCACGATGATGCCCGCGCACGCCGCCAAGGCCGGCTTCGATGCCATCTGGCTCGACAGCGAACACAGCACGTGGGAACGCCACGAGCTCCAGCGCCTGATCGCGATGCACCACCTCGCCAATATCGATTGCATCGTCCGCACCGGCAGCCGCAGCGCCACCGAACTCTACCATTTGCTCGAAGACGGCGCGACCGGCCTCATGTGCCCGCTCGTCAACACCGCGGCCGACGCCGCGAAAATCGCTCAAGCCGTAAAATTCCCCCCGCTCGGCCAACGCGGCCTCGACGGCGCCGGCCTCGACAATAATTTCTACCTCGACGGCACGCTCACCTACCCTGCCGCCGCCAACGCCGACACTTTTCTCATCGTTCAGATCGAGACGCAGGAAGCCCTCGCCAACATCGACGCCATTGCCGGCACTCCCGGCATCGACGGCCTCTTCATCGGCCCCGGCGATCTCTCGCTCCGCCTCGGCTGCCCGCTCGACTGGAAAAATCCGAAGATGGTTGCCGCCCAGGCCACCGTCGCTGCCGCTGCCGCGAAACACGGCGTCGCGTGGGGTCGCCCGTCCGGCACCGCTGAAGACATCGCCGAGCTCACCCGCCAAGGCGCCCGCCTTATCGCCCACGGCTCGGACTTCGGCGCCGTCATGCGCATGCTCCCGACCTTCGCCCAAGCCTTCAACGAACCCACGACGAGCTGAGCGCAGCGCGGCAACTTTCCTGATGCTGTTCCCGCCCGCGCCTCCGCGGTTTCGGGTTGGACCGCACGGGCTATTCCCGGCACTCCTCGACCGCACCTCCGCCACTCAATCCCCCCGATCCATGATCACCCGCCTTCCCCGCACGCTCCTCCTTGCCGCCGCGTTCTGCAGCGCCGCCGTTGCTTCTCTGTCCGCCGCGCCCAAGAGCCACCCCGACACCAAGGGTTGGCCCGCCCTCTTCGCCACCGACTTCTCCGATGCCGTCACCAAATCCGGCGACTGGGTTTTCGAAAACGGCACGCTCGTCGCGAAAGACCACAACACCATCTGGACGAAAAAATCCTACGCCAACTTCGTCCTCGATCTGGAGTTCAAGGTCGCCAAGGAGTCCAACAGCGGCGTCTTCCTCCGCTCGGGCGACATCAAGAATGTCCTCTCCGCCCTCGAAATCCAAGTCCACGACAGCGCCGACAGCGCGCTCTACGGCATGGTCGGCGCGATCTACAACGCGCAACCGCCCTCCAAGAAAATGTCGAAACCCATCGGCGAATGGAATCGCTTCACGATCACCTGCAACGGCAGCCACGTCTCCCTCATCTTCAACGGCGAGGAAGTCTACGATGCCGACCTGAACAACTGGAAAGAGCCGAAGAAGAATCCCGACGGCACCGCCAACAAGTTCGGCAAAGCCCTCAAGGACTTCAGCCGCTCCGGCCCCATCGGACTCCAAGGCCTCCACGGCAAGGCCCAAGCGCCTGTCTGGTATCGCAACTTGAAGATCCGCGAGCTCCCGTAAGCCGCTCGCGCACGTTTCGCCTCGGTAGGGACTGCTCTCCGCAGCCGTCCGTTTCCGTCGCCTACAGTGCCGCCCGCACCGCGTTCGCAAACTCCTCAAACGAGCCCACGAGCGGCGTCGGCTCTTCCCCGATCATCCGCACGAGCGAGCGCTCGTCTTTGAAGCCGCTGCCCGTGACGAGGCAGACAGCGTGTTCGTCCGGTGCCAACTCGCCGCGGGACACCGCCTGCTCGACTCCCGCGAGCGCGACCGCCCCCGCCGGCTCGGAGAAAATCCCTTCTTCGCGCGCGAGCCGTGCCTGCCACGCCCACGCGGATTCGTCGGCCACGACATAGCCGGTTCCACCAAGTCCGCGACACGCTGCGATCACGTCGTCGCCGTCGAGCACACTGCCCACCTGCAGACCGCTGATCGCCGTCGTCGACCGCATGGCGGCCGCGTGGTGCCGCCCCGCGCGCAATGCCGACGCAATGGTGTCGTTGCCCACCGGTTGCACGCAATGCACACAGCCCGCGCCGCCCCACGTCTTCACGCCGCGCGCGACCGCCAGCGTCAATCCACCGCCACCGGCCGGACTGAAAACACTGAAGCGCTGTCCCGTCATCGCCTCGGCGACTTCGAGGCCGATCGTCTGCACCCCGGCCATACCACCGGGCGAAAAACAAAACGCGCTCACTTCGAAGCCCGCGCCCACTTCATCGGCGAGACCGCGCAGACCCGCCATGACCGCGTCGATCACCGCCGGCGACGCTCCGAAATCTTTGATGCGGATCAACTGCGCCCCATAGGCACGCATTTGCCGCAGTTTGCCCTCGGGCGCCCCCTCGACGATGGCCAAGAAGCACCGAATTCCCGCGCGCGCACAATACGCCGCGAGCGCCGCGCCCGTGTTACCACTCGAGGTGCCAAGGCACGCCACGCGTCCGTCGCGTTTCAAGTGCGTGACCGCCGCCGCCGCGAAGCGGTCTTTGTAGGACCCCGTCGGATTGCAGCCTTCGACCTTGAACCAGAGATTTTTCAACCCAAGCGCCGGCCCGATCACACGCGAGCGCACGAGCGGCGTGCCGCCCTCACCGAGCGTCACCGCATCTTCGATCGGCGGCGCACCCCACTTGTCGGCATGTTTCCAGAGATTCATTTTGCGCCCTCCCCGTTCGACCACGGCCCGTTCGGCGATTTCACAAAACCCGTCGCCATCGTCGTCGAAACGCTGCCGCGCGCCGGAACCGTGAGCACCGCGCCGTCGCGCAAGAGATCCGGCCAACGTCCCACCGGGGATGTGCTCGGCTGCAGCGTGATGATATGCCCCTCGCCCCACAGCGGATACTGCTTCACGCCGCCTCCGCTGTTCCACGACCACGCATACGGGAATTTCTCCAACTCCCACTCCATGCCAAACCCCAGCCCGCGGCCTTCATTCCACACACAGCCCCAGCCCGCTTCGAAATCCGCCAACTGCACCGAGTGATCGCGTCCGCTGCCAGCCGGCGCGACGATGCTGCAATCGCGCATCCCACCGCCTTCGCGCTCCGGCACCATCGGCCATTTCCCTTCGTATCCGGACTCCAATTGCAGCCCGCTCGGATCGTCCGCCTTAAACACCCGCACCGTGCGCGCCGGCGTTATCAAGCGGGCGCCATCGAGGAGCGGGCCGCCCCACGTCGGATGCTGGAGCCACGCCACCGGCAACGGCTCCGCCCAGCGATTCTCCAGCGTCTCGCGCCACCGCATCAGCCCGCTGTCACGCCGCAGCGTCAGTTCGCGTCGGTAGATGAGCGGCGTGCGCACCGAGTGTCCCACCAACCTCACGCGCAGCTCATTTTTCGTCGTCGCAATCTCCGTCACTTCCCACGGCAGACAGCGCAGCTCGCCATGCGTCCCGAGCGGTGCACCGAAATAATCGCCGGCGAAAAATCCGTTCGGCAGCGACACATACCAGCTGCCGTCCATCACATCGTAGAGATCGCTGCCGCTCCGCATCGGCTGGTCGAGCGGCCGCGTCCGCGCCGGCTGCCCATAGGGATTCCGCCACATGATATCCACGCCGCTCGCCACCTCCACATAGCTCACAATCGCCCCGCCCATCTCGGGCCAGAGCGCCACGCGACAAAACGCGTTCTCCAACACAAGCAACTTGCGTGCGCCCTCCGTCGTCCAGCGCGCCACTGGTTGTTTGCGTTGGCCAGTCGCGCGCGGTTGTGCGCCGCGGCGCTTGCTGCGTGAGTTCGGTTTCGCCGTAGTCTTTTTCGCTTTAGCCATGGGTTCCTCCACTTCCAAATTTTCCGTCGATCTTAAGCAGCTCGCGCCCGGCTTTCACCAGCGCCGATTCTCGGCCCGCGGCATCGGCTTCGAGGCGTTTATCTGGCGCGGCGCCCAGCCCGGTCCCGCACTCCTGCTGAACGGTGCCACGCACGGCGACGAATACGAGGGCCCCACCCTGCTCCGCCAATGGGCCGAGGACTGGCGCCCGAAAAATCTGCGCGGCACCGTCGTCATGGTCCCGGTGCTGAATGAAGGCGCATTCTACGCCGGCCTCCGCTCGAATCCCGCCGACGACGTTAATCTCGCCCGCGCCTTTCCCGGCAACGCCCGCGGCTCGGTCACGCAGCGCCTCGCCCACCTCTTCGACACCCAGCTCCTCGCGCAGGTTACCCACTACGTCGACCTGCACAGCGCGGGCCGAGCCTACGAATTGCTGCCGTGGACCGGTTTCATCACCCACGAAAAATCCATCAACCGCACGCAGCGCGCCATGGCCGCCTGCTTCGACGCCTTTTGGTGCTGGGACGGCCCGTTTTTGCCCGGCCGCACGCTCAGTGCGGCCCACGCCCGCAACATCGCCGCCATCTATGTCGAGTGCCGCGGCACCGGCAACGTCGACCCGCGCGACCTCCGCAATCTCGACCGCGGACTGCGCCACCTGCTCACTGCGCTTGAAATTACTTCTGCGGAGCGCCCCGCCAAATTGCACGCGCAAGTCCAGCGCACGACCAAAGACGCCGACGAGGCCCATCTCCAAATTCATCACCCGGCACCGCACGACGGCCTCTTCGTGCCCGCCGCGAAAGTCGGTGCTCACGTCCGCCGCGGCCAAGTCCTCGGCACCGTGCATGCGCTGGGCCGCCTCGGCACGACTACCGTCCGCGCCGAACGCTCCGGCCGCATCGTCATGTGGCGCATTCAGCGCTCGGTGCGCAAAGGCGACGCCCTTTGCACGCTCGCGCCGATCTGAGCGCAGGCTCATGCGAGCAACCCGCCGTCCACGACCCACGTGACGCCGGTGACAAATCGCGCCGCCGGCGAACACACAAAGGCCACCGTCTCCCCGATATCCGCCGTGCGCCCGCGGCCGAGCGGCGTCTGATTCACGACATCGCCGCCCGCACCCTTCGCCGCAATCGCGGCGTCGGTCTCCGCCGCGTTGTCGAGCGCGATGTCGCCCGGCGCGATCGCCACGACGCGGATGCCATCCGCCGCCAGCTCCTTCGCCATCGACTGCGTCACCGACGTGAGCCCCGCCTTCGTCGCCGCATAAACCAGCGCTCCCATCTGCGGCCGCACCGCATTCACCGACGAGATGTGCACGATCACGCCGCCCCCCGCCGCCTTCATGTGCGGCACGGCCGCTTGCGAGCAGAAGATCACGCCGCCCAAATTCACGCGCACAACATTTTCGAAATGCTCCGGCGTGATGTCCGCGAGTTTCGCAATCGCCGAGGCTCCCGTGACGGCGGAATTGTTCACGAGCACATCGAGCCCGCCGAGCGCCTCCGCCGCCGCATCGACAAAGCGCCGGCACGCCGCCGGATCGCTCACGTCGACGCGGAACGGAATCACGCGATCGCCGTAGCGTTCCACCAGCGCTGCCGCCGCCGCGATATTGCGTTGCCCGATCGCCACACGGCCGCCTCCGGCCAGCAGCGCTTCCGTGATCGCGCGCCCGATGTTCGCCGCGCCACCGGTCACAATCGACCGCAGCGGTCCCGCCTTCGTATGTCCAGTTGTCGTCGCCATAGTGGGAATGATGAACTGCCGGTGGGACCGCCCCGCAACCTTTCCTGCTCAGGCCGACGCCGCCACGTAGCGCGCGATCTTCGTCCGACACTCCTCCGTCAACGGATAGCCGAGGAAACTCGCCGACGTGGAAAACAGGCCACGCACCACCATGTAGTGCTTCAGGCCCGTCAACCAGCACGCGATCTTCTCGCCGCCGTAGATATCGAAGAGCACCCGTTTCATGTCGGCCTCGACCGCCCGCGCCTCCTCGAGTTGGCCCGCGCGGAACAATTCGCCGATCCGCCGGAGTTGCGGCGCGATCGCCACCGCCCCGCCGAACAGGAAGCTGTCGTAACCGGCTTCCAGATACTCGAGGCAACGAAACTCGTCGCCGTTGAAAAGCCGCAAGCCCGGCTTCTCGGCGCGCGCCGCCAGCGCGATCGCGCGGCGCTCCGGCAGGCCCGAGCTGTCTTTCACGAGCTTCACCGAAGGCAGCAGATAGAGTTCCTTGAGGCGTTCCTCCGGAATCATGATCGCCCGGTGTTTGCCCAAATCGTAGATGCCCACGGGCAGCGGACACAGCGACGCCGCCTCGGCAAACAGCGCGGTGATGCGGTCCGGCGTCGCATTTAGCAACGTCGCCGGCGGCGCGATGATCGCAAAATCCACGCCGCAGTCGGCCGCGACCGACGCGTTGTCGAGGATCCGCGGCACCGAATTATCGGAAACCTGCGCGGCGATCTGCAACCGCCCCGCCGCCGCGCGCACCGCGTTCTCCATCAGCCGCACGCGTTCGCGATCGGGCAACCACGGTCCCTCACCGCAGGTGCCCGCGACGAACAATCCCTCCACGCCTTCGTCGACCGCCGCTGCGATCATCTTTTCCAACGAAGCGACATCCACCTTCAGATCAGACGTGAGGGGCGTGGGCACCGCGGACCAAATCGGCACAGCCGGCAGGGTTTTCATGGGCGCGGAATCAAGTTCCCATCTCCCGGGGAAACCACACCGTTCCACTGGTAACGTCTTATGAACAGCCAGACCGGAGTCCTCGAAATCCCCAAGCGTCTCTCGCTCTCGGGTCAAACCGCGTCCGCGATCAAGAAGGCGGTCGAGGCGCAGGTCTGGCAGGAGTTTCTCCCGAGCGAGCGCCGGCTGTGCGACACGTTTCAGGTCAGCCGCCCGACGATTCGCACCGCCCTGCAACAACTCGCCAAGGAGGGCCTGATCGAAATCCGCCAGGGCCGCCGCAACCGCCTCCTCTCCGCGTCACCACGGGCCGCGACGCCGCCGAGTCGTCTCGTGGTGCTCGTCTCGCACCAACCGATTTCGCAGATGACGCTCACGGCCTACCAAGGCATCAGCGAAATGCGCACGCACCTCGCCGAGCAGGGCTTCACGACCGAGGTCCTCGTCTGCCCTGCGTTGAGCGCCACCGCCCAGCGCCGCAAAATCGAGCTCTACCTCCGTCAAAATCACGTGCTCTGCTGTGTGCTGCTCTCCCTCGGCAAAGAGCTGCAGGAATGGTTCGCGACCCACTCGGTTCCCGCCCTCGTGCTCGGCTCCTGCCATCCCGCCGTGAAGCTCCCATCGCTCGACGTCGACTACCGTTCCGTCTGTCGCCACGCCGCCGGCATCCTGCGCGCCAAGGGCCACCGCCGCATCGCCTTCGTCGTCCCGAATTCCGACGCCGCCGGCGATCTCGCCAGCGAAGCCGGTTTCCGCGAGGGCCTCGCCCCGCGCGCCGGCGATGGCGAGGTGAGCGCACTCGTCGTTCGCCACAACGGCACGCCGGCCCATCTTACCGCCAAACTCGACGCGCTCTTCGCGTCGCCCCAGGCACCGACCGCCCTCCTCGTCGCCAAACCGCGCCACGTTTTCTTCGTCGTCGGCTACCTGCTGAAACACGGCACCAAGGTTCCGGATACGCTCTCTCTGATCGCCCGCGACCACGAGCAGCTCTTTGACAACGTGATCTCGCACTACCGTTTTGAGGGCGAGACGTTCGCCCACCGCCTCTCCCGCCTCATGCTGCAAATGGTCAATCAGGGCTACCTGCCGGCGGAACCTAATCTGATTTTCCCGCGCTACGTCTCCGCCGGCACCGTCACGCCACCGCGGTCGCCCTAATCGCGCACCGCCCGCCGCAAGATCGCCAGCACGACACCGAAGGCCGACAGCACGAAGAACGGCGGCAGTGTCCCATACCACATCGCCTCACACCACGGTCCGACCGTGAAGCGATACCACGCCGCGTAGAGCGCCACGGCAGCGACGACCGCTCCCGCCACGCGCCCCACCGAGGCGGGCGCCGGCGGCTCCCCG